>NZ_JBEXCS010000081.1:0-45685 GCF_040605395.1 Streptomyces sp. NPDC005648
GTAGCCGTGGTCACCGGCGCGGCACGCGGAATCGGGGCCGCCACCGCCGTACGACTGGCGGCGGAGGGCCGGGCGGGCAAGGTCCGCTACATCGGGGCCAGTTCGATGTTCGCCTGGCAGTTCTCCAAGATGCAGTACACCGCCGAGAGGCACGGCTGGACCACGTTCGTGTCCATGCAGAACCACTACAACCTCCTCTACCGCGAGGAGGAGCGCGAGATGCTGCCCCTCTGCGCCGACCAGGGCGTCAGCGCCCTGCCGTGGAGCCCGCTCGCCCGAGGCCGGCTGACCCGCGACTGGGGCACCGTCACCGAGCGCAGCGCCAACGACGACTTCGGCAGCCGTCTCTACTCGGACGGCGACCGCACCATCGTCGAGGCGGTCACCCGGATCGCCGGCGACCGCGGTGTGCCCCGCGCGCAGGTGGCCCTGGCCTGGCTCCTGCACCGGGACACGGTGGCGGCCCCGATCGTCGGAGCCGCCAAGCCGCGGCACATCGAGGACGCGGTGGCCGCCGTGGAACTGGAGCTGAGCGACAAGGAGATCGAGGAGCTGGAGCGGCCGTACGCCCCGCACCCGATCGTCGGCCACAGCTGATCAGTGGGGTCCGTGCGGTGCGAACTCCGTGCCGCACGGACCTGCCCCCTCGCTCTCCGCCAGCGCCACCCGCTCACCGTTCATCGACAGCGTGCGGTAGTAGTGCCCGATGCGTTCCGCGGAGCGCCCCACGTAGTGGCCGATGAACGAGCGCCGGAAGCGATCGGCCGTGCGGTTCGGCTGCGAGCCGTGCACCAGGCTGCCGTTGAAGAACAGGACGTCGCCGGGTGCCATGTCCACCGGCACGGTGGCCAGCCCCTCCGGCGGCGCCACGTACTCCCGCGCGAACGACACCGCCGCGTCCGCCTCCTCGGGGCAGAACAGGTCCATCAGATGGGTCCCCGGCACCACTTCGAGCCCGCCGTTGTCCCGGTCGATGACATCGCACGCCACCCACGCGGCCACACAGGTCCCCGGCTCCACCCGCAGATAGAAGTTGTCCTGGTGCAGCGCCTGTCCCCGGGCCCCCGGCGGCTTGAAGTAGAACATGCTCTGCGCCGCCAGCACCTCCTCCGCGAGCAGCGCCTCCAGCACGCCCCGCAGCCGCGCGTCCAGCAGCACCCCGCGCGCGACCTCGTTGATCTCGTGCGGATGCATCACCCGCGGATACGCGGCCAGCGGATCGTCGCCCGCCCGCGGCTCGAAGTGCCCCGGCACCCGCCCCGCCGCGTGCAGCGCCGCGAACTCCTCGCGCAGGCGGTCGATCTCGTCGTGGCCGAACAGCCCGCGCACGACGGTGAACCCGTCCTCCCGGAACTGCCGCAGACCGTCCCGCGTCAGGACGGACCCGTCGGTGGCCTCGATGTCCAGGGCTGTCATGCGTCCCCTCCTCGCGCGGTGTCCTCTGCCCCTGAAACGCTAGGCTCCCGCGCTCCGAAGGAGGATGCCCGTGGACGCTGACGCATTGCCCGGCACTGCTGCGCCGCCACCCGGGCTGGTGGTGATCGGGCACTACGACCAGCCCCAGGGGTACGCGATCAACCGCCCGCACGGAGCCGAGAGCTGGCTCGTCCTCTGGACGACCGGCGGCCTTGGCCGAGTGCGCCAGGGGGCGACGGAGACGAGCGCGGGCCCCGGGGACCTCGTCGTGCTCGCCCCCGGCAGGCCGCACCACTACGCCGTCGAACCGGGCGCCCCCGCCTGGCGGTTCTGGTGGGTCCACTGCCAGGCGCGGCCCTCCTGGATCCCGTGGCTGCGCCCGTACGAGACGGGCGACGGGCTGTACGCGGTCACCCCGACCCCGGCCGGCCTGCACGGCCGTGTCGATGCGGCGTTCCGGCGGATGCTCGCCGACGCCCGCTGGACGGGCGACGAACCACCACCGGCGGCCGCACCACCGCACGACCGCGTCGCCGTCGCGCACACCGCCGCCGCACGTGAACTCGCCCTGTCCGCACTGGAGGAGGTGGTCCTGCTCGCCACCGCCTCCGCGCGGCCCCCGGTGCGCCGGCACGGGGTCGACGCCCGGGTGGGGCGGGCCGAGGCGCTCATCGCCGCCGATCCGGGCGCCCCGCACACCGTCCGCTCCCTCGCCGCGAGCGTCTCCCTGTCGCCGTCCCGCTTCGCCCACCTGTACACCCAGCAGACGGGCCAGTCCCCGATGCGGGCGCTGCGCGCGGCACGGCTGCGGCATGCCGCCCGGCTGCTGGAGGGCAGCGATCTCTCCGTCGAGCGGGTGGCGGCGGCCTCCGGCTTCGCCAGCCCCTTCCACTTCAACCGGGTCTTCCGGGCCCGCTACGGTGTACCGCCCGGCGTGTACCGGGCGGGCGGGCCAATGGTTGAGGAGTGAACCGGCGTACGCCGGCGCAACCGGCAGCGCGTCTGGTGGGGAGGTCGCTCAATGGTTTTCGTCCGGCGCCCCGGCCCGGCGGCGGGAAATCCCTTTCCCGTGGATTGACGTTTCGTCAAAATCTGGTGGCCCGCACGCACCGCACAAAACCGCGAGATCTCTTGTTAGGCATCCCTGACCTGTGCAAAGGTGTGCACCGTCGGTGCACAGACAATGCATATTCCCCCTGTGCGCGCGAGGCGTCCCCCGTACGTCCCCGAGCTCCAAAAGAGCTGCCCCAGGCGGGCGTTCGAGATGCCGAATCCTGTACGACTGGGCCTCGTCGCGGTGACGACGGGTCCCCATACCACTTGGTATGGACTTTATGCCGCATGGCCCCGGAAGGAATGCAGCCGTGAAAGACGCCGGCCTGTCGAATTCCCCCAAGCCCGACCGCCGGTTCGAGGTGACGGACGAACAGCTGAGCGCCGAACTCAAGAAGTGGACGGGATCGACGCCCGCGCTGCAGCCCGTCGGTGAACTTCTCGACCGGCACTGGGAGGCGGGGTTCGCGTACGCCCGGCTGTGCACCGACGGCACCCCTTCCGCGGGCATGCTGACGACCGCCGCGTTCACCCGGCTCTTCGGCGAGACACTGCGGCAGAACGGCCCCACCTCCGCCTGGCGCCCCCAACTCCTGGTCACCGTGCGGCGCATCGCGGCGGAGTGGGACAACGACCACCGACGCGAGCACCTCCACCCCGAGCTGCGCTCCGGCGGCGCCGGCGGGGACCGTGTCGCGGCCCTTCTGCTGCCGCACTCCGACCGGCGGCTGCTCTCCGGCGCCTTCCAGCGGCTGCCCCAGTCCGCCCGCTGCCTGCTGTGGCACGTCGAGGTCGAGGCCGAGCCGATCGAGATACCCGGCGGGCTCCTGGGCCTGGACGCCGAGGACGCCCGCATCGAACTCGGGCGGGCCCGCGACCGGCTTCGCGAGGAGTGCCTCCAGGTCCACCGCGAACTCGCCCCGGAGCAGGAGTGCCGCCGCTACCTGCGCATGCTCGACGTCACCTACCGGCGCGGCGGCCTCGACGTCGACCCCGACCTCGCCGAGCACCTCGCGCGCTGCAAGCACTGCCGGCACACCGCCGACCAACTCGCCCAGTTCAACCACGGACTGGGCCTCGCCCTGGCCGAGGCGGTCCTGGGCTGGGGCGCGCAGGCCTATGTGGAGTCCCGGATCGCCGGTCCCGTCGAGGGCGGCGCCCCGCTGCCCCCTCAGGTGCGGCCGCGGGTGATGCCGGGCGAGCCGTTCTTCGCGCCGGCCGGTGAGTCCTTCGCCGCGCCGCAGCCGGCCTCCGCACCCGACGGCCGTGGCGCCTCCCGGCGCTCGGACCGCACGGCCGCCCGGCGTGCCGCCGCCCGCAGACGCAACCTCGCCGCGGCCGTCCTCACGGTGAGCGGCCTGGTCGTCCTGCCGCTGGTCCTGTGGTCCGTCCTCGGCTCCGGCGACGGACACACCACCGCCGACGGCGGCCACCCCTCCCAGACTCCCAGCACCGGCAAGGCCACCGCGAGCGGCAACCCGTCGTTCATCAGCGCCGGCGAGGCCGCGCAGGGCGACGTCCAGGGCCGGCTGCACAACCTGGACTCCGGGCTCTGCATCGCCGTCGTCGGCAAGAAGGCCGTCAAGGGCGCCGAGACCGACCTCGCCTCCTGCTCCACGGACAACACCCAGCAGTGGCGGTACGAGACCGACGGCCGGCTGCGCAGCGTCGCCGACCCCGACCTCTGCCTCGACTCCCACCTCGGCTACTCGGTCGTCCTCGCCCCGTGCGCGAGCACCAACCAGAAGAACATCCGCTACGACTTCACCCTCCAGGGCACCCTGGTACCGCGCTGGAACCAGGACCTGGGCCTGACCCCCGCCGCGACCGACGGCTCGGGCGCGCTGGTCGTCAAGACCCGCGCCGAGGGCAACGTCCAGCGCTGGGCGTTCGACACCTCGAAGGCCGACCTCCAGATGCAGGTCGTCAACTGGGACGCCGAGACCACCCCCTTGCCCACCGCGAGGGCCACGCCCAAGTCCTCGAAGAAGCCGGCCGCCACACCGACCCCGTCGGCGAAGCCGAAGACCGCGGCCCCCACGCCGAGCGCCTCGGCCCCCGCGAACACCTACTGCTACTACAACCCGTCCTACTGCGGCTGGGGCGGCGGTGGGTGGGGCGGCGGTTACGGCGGCGGCTACGGAGGGTACGGCGGCTATGGAGGTTAAGGCGGCGGACGGTACTGACCGCCCGCCTCAGCCGACCACCTGCAGCGACAGCCACAGCGCCGCCACGGCCGCCACCAGCGCGGCCGGGGTGGCGAGCAGGCCGAGCCGGGTGAACTCCCCGAGGTCCACGTCGTGTTCGTGCCGGTGCACGATCCGCCGCCACAGCAGGGTGGCCAGCGACCCGGCGTAGGTCAGGTTCGGGCCGATGTTCACCCCGAGCAGCACCGCCAGCACCGCCCCGGGGCCGCCCCCGGCGGTCAGCGGCAGCAGGACCAGCACCGCGGGCAGGTTGTTGATCAGGTTCGCCAGTACGGCGGCGAGCGCGGCGATCCCGAGCAGCGCGAGCGGGCCGGAGCCGGAGGGCAGAACGTGGTCGAGGGTGTCCGCGAGGCCGTTGTCGACCACCGCCCGTACGACGATCCCGAGCGCCAGCACGAACGCCAGGAACGCCGGCGACGAGGCCCGCACCACCGACAGCGGGGTCGCCCCGCGCCGCAGCAGCGCGCGGCCGGCCAGCACCAGCGCCCCCGCCGTGGCCACCCACACCGGCTCCACCCCGACGGCGGAGGCCACGACGAACCCGGCGAGCGTGCACCCCACGGTGACCAGCGCGAACAGGGGCAGCTCGGGTGCCTCGCCGAGGTCGGGGGAGTCGGCGGTGGTGCTCAGGTCGTTTCGGAAGAAGCGCCGGAAGACCAGGTACTCGGCGCCGATCGCCACGAGCCACGGCAGGGCCATCAGGGCCGCGAACCGGATGAAGCTCAGCCCGCTGGTCTCGAACGCCAGCAGGTTCGTCAGATTGGAGACGGGCAGCAGGAGCGAGGCCGTGTTCGACAGATGGGCGCAGGCGTAGAGGTGCGGCCTCGCGCGGACACCCGCGCGGGCGGCGGTGGCGAACACCACCGGCGTCAGCAGCACCACCGTGGCGTCCAGGCTGAGCACGGCCGTGATCGCCGAGGCCAGCACGAAGACCGCGGTCAGCAGCCGCACCGGGGAGCCCGCCGCCCGGCGCGCCATCCACGCCCCGCACGCCTGGAAGAGTCCCTCGACGTCGCAGAAGTGGGCCAGCACCAGCACCGCCGCGAGAAATCCGACCACCGGCCCGAGCCGCGCCGCCTCCTCCCGGGCGTGGTCCAGCGAGATCGCCCCGGTGGCGATCACGATCCCGGCGGCGGGGACGGCGAGCACCGCCTCCGGCAGGCCCTTGGGGCGCAGTACGGCGAAGGCGAGGACGGCGGCGAGGAGGACGGCGGACAGCGACTCGGCGAGCGGGGTGTTCAGGGCGGGGTCCTTCGGGGCGGAGTGGCGCGGGTTCGCTCAATGAAAACAGGTCGAGGTGAGCAGCCCGTAGGACCCCCGCCGCTCAGGCGCCGGTGCCGGGGGCGAACACCGTCAGGAACACCGACGAGGCGTTGCCGGACACGGGTACCTGACCGCCTGCCCAGGTCACCTTGAGGGAGTCCCGCTCGTCCGGCGGAGTCACCAGGAGCGCCGCCGGAGTCGCCGGGTGGGCTCCGCTGACCTCGGGGTTGGAGAAGGTCAGCCCCGCCCAGGCGCTCCGGCCCGGCGCCAGCGTCACCGTCGTGGGTGTGCTGCCCGACTCGCGCTTCGGGTCCGGGCCCAGCTGCTTGCCCGAGCCGTCGACGAACGCGGCACCGGGGTAGCCGCGTACCGTGCAGGTGCGGGAGGAGGCGTTGGTCAGCACGATCGGGAAGTTCTCCTGCCCGGCCCCCGGGTCGTTGCGCCCGACCGTCGCCCGCAGCTCGGAGGTGTGACACCGGCTCGACGCGCCGGCGGTCGTGGACGTGCCGCCCGTGCCGCCCGTACCGCCGCTCGTGCTGCCCCCCGTGCCGCCGCCCGACGTGGAGGCGCCGGAGGAGGCGGACGTGGGCGCCGATGCCGGCGGGGAGTCGCTCGTACCGCCACCGGTGGCCGGCGCGGCCGTGCCCGGCAGGGTCGACGGGGAGCTCGCGGAGCCGCTTCCGCCGCCCCCGCACGCGGTCAGCAGACCCAGCATCGCGACCGACCCCGCGAACAGGGCCGCCCGGTGGACGGAGGATGGGTTGTTCGCCATGTTCCTCAACACTCCCGGAGTTTCCACGCACCCGCCACCGCGCGTGCGTACGGCGCTCTGTGCCCCGTCATGTATGTCCGATGCGCGCGGGCCGCAAAAAGTTCTGAACCGCTTCGGATCATTTTCCGAGGCGTACGGACGCGAGCAGACGGTCGGCCCCGGCCGGGCCGTGTTCCCGGATCTGTACGTACACCCGGGGCTGCCCGCCGCCCTTCGCGGAGGCGAGCGCGGCCTCGGTGACGGAGCCGCCCGGGCAGTCGCTCCAGGTGCGGACCCTGCCGTGCCAGAGCGAGCCGTCGTAGGCACGGGCGCCGTCGTAGCGGCAGCCGGGGTGGCTCAGCGCGTTCACCGCGGCCGTGAGGTTCCCCCGCCCGCTCAGGCCGACGAAGACGCCGTTCACGTCGGCTCTCGGGTTCTGCCACTTCGCCAGGTCGTCCGCGACGACGAACCCCGGCTCATGCCCGGAGGGCAGCCCCAGCGCCTGCGGGTCCCACCCGGAGTCGCGCAGTTGGCGGTCCCACGCACGGGGGACCTCGGCCATGACCCGGCCGGTGCTGTCGGCGACCCGGACCTCGGGAGCCGGGGCGGACCGTTGCGTCAGTGCCAGGGGCACGGTGACGGCAGCGAGCACCGCGAGGACGCCGGTGAGGGCGAGGGCCCTACGGCGCGGCCGGCGCCGGTAGCCGGGAGCGGAGAGCCGTTCCAACTCCTCCGCGAGGGCCTGGGCACCGGGCCAGCGCCGTCCGCGGTCCGGTTCCAGGGCCCGCATCAGGGCGCGTCGGACCTCCGGGTCCAGGCCCGGACGCAGCCGGTCGGGCCGTACGACCCTGCCGGGCTCACCCGGCACCGTCCCGGTGACCAGGTGGTAGCCGAGCGCTCCCAGGCTGTAGACGTCGGCCCGCGCGTCGATGCCCGCCCCGGCCTCGGCCTGCTCCGGCGGCCGGTAGCCCGCCGAGCCCGCGGCCTGGGTGAGCCCGGACGCCTGCGCCAGGCTCTTGGCCAGCCCGAGGTCGGCCAGCAGCACCCGCGAGCCGCCGGCGGAGGAGGAGCACAGCAGTACGTTGCTCGGCTTGATGTCCCGGTGCACGATCCCCGCCTCGTGCAGGGCCGCGGCGCCCCGGGCCGCCGACGCCGTCAGCCGCAGCGCCTCTGCCACGGGCAGCGGACCGTCGGCGACCAGCTCGGCGAGGGTGCCGCCGTCGGCGTACTCCATCACGAAGTACGGTCTGCCGTCCGGCAGTTCACCGATGTCGAAGACCTGCACCACCCGCTGGGAACCGGTCCTGCGCAGCATCCGCGCCTCGGCCAGGAAGCGCTCCCGGACATCGAGCCGGTGGGACCAGTTGTCGGCGAGGACCTTGACCGCGACCGGTGCCTGAAGCTCGTCGTCGTGCGCGAGCCAGACCGTGCCGAACGCGCCGGAGCCCAGACGCCGTTCCAGGCGGTAGCGCCCGATCCGCTCGACGGAGTGCATACGACTATCATGCCTGGTCGTGGAGCCATCCCGAGCAGAGCACCTGGTCGCGCCCGTCGAGGAGCTGGCTCGCGGCGCCGCGGCGGGGGATCGTGCGGCGCTGGAGGAGCTGCTCCAGGTGATCGGGCCCGAGGTGCTGCGGCGCTGCGGACGGTTCCTGCCCTGCCGGGAGGACGCCGAGGAGGCCGCTCAGGACGTCCTGCTCCAACTCGCCCGGAAGATCGGCACGTTCGAGGGCCGCAGCCGCTTCAGCACCTGGCTGCACACCGTCGTCGCCAACTGCTGCCGGCAGAAGTACCGGGAGCTGAGGCGCCGGGCCGCCGAGCAGCCCGCCCCGATCGACGACGACCACCGGGCCGACCCGCGCACGACCAGCGTCATCGCGGGCTCCCGGCTCGACCTGCTGGACGCCCTGGACCGGCTGGAGCGCGAACACCCCCGGCTGGTCGAGCCGTTGGTGTACCGCGACATCTGCCAGCTCGACTACGCCGAGGCGGCCGAACGGGCGGGCATTCCCCTCGGCACCTTCAAGTCCCGCCTGCACGAGGCCCGCAGACACATCAGGCCCTGGCTGGCGGAAACGCCCTGACGGAGGGGGCGCGGGCCCGTCTCAGTCGTCGAGCAGGCCGATCTCCGCCCAGATCGTCTTGCCCTCCCCGGTGTGCCGGCTGCCCCAGCGCTGGGTGAGCTGGGCGACCAGGAGCAGTCCCCGGCCCCCCTCGTCCCAGGTCTTGGCGCGGCGCAGGTGGGGGGCGGTGTGGCTGGTGTCGGAGACCTCGCAGATCAGCGTGGTCGCGTCATGGATCAGCCGCAGCCGGATCGGGTGGGCGCCGTACCGGATCGCGTTGGTGACCAGCTCGCTCACCACCAGCTCGGCGGTGAACGCCGCCTCCAGCAGCCCCCAGGCGTCCAGCTGGGCCACGACCTGCTTGCGGATCGGCGCGACCAGCGCCGGGTCGGCCGGGATGTGCCAGGTAGCGACCTGCGAGGCGGGCAGGCCGCGGGTACGGGCCAGCAGCAGCGCCACGTCGTCCTGGGCGCCGCCCGGCGGCAGCAGGGCGTGCAGGACACGGTCGCAGGTCTCGTCCAGCGAGTCCGAGTACGTGGCGAGGGACTCGCACAGCAGCTCGTGACTGGCGTCCACGTCCCGCTCGCGCGACTCGATCAGACCGTCCGTGTAGAAGGACAGCACGCTGCCCTCGCGCAGCTCCAGTTCGGCCGACTCGAACGGCAGCCCGCCCAGGCCCAGTGGGGGACCGGCGGGCAGCTCCACCCGTTGGGGCGCGCCTCCGGGCACCACCACCACCGGCGGCGGATGCCCGGCGCGGGCCAGCGTGCAGCGCCGGGACACGGGGTCGTACACCGCGTACAGACAGGTGGCGCCGACCTCGCCCGGGCTGCCGTCGTTGCCGGCCTCCGCGGACAGCCGTACCACCAGGTCGTCCAGGTGGGTGAGGAGCTCGTCCGGGGCGAGGTCGATGTCGGCGAGAGTGCGTACGGCGGTGCGCAGCCGGCCCATGGTGGCGGAGGCCTGGATGCCGTGGCCGACCACGTCCCCGACGACCATCGCGACCCGCATCCCCGACAGCGGGATCACGTCGAACCAGTCGCCGCCCACCCCGGCGCGGGCCGCCGGCAGATAGCGGGAGGCGGCGTCGACGGCGGCGGTGCGCGGCAGCGAGCGGGGGAGCAGACTGCGCTGCAGGGCCAGGGCGGTCTCGCGCTCGCGGGAGAAGCGACGGGCGTTGTCGATGCAGACGGCGGCCCGGGCGGTGATCTCCTCGGCCAGCAGCACGTCGTCCGGTGAGAAGGGGTCGGGCCGCCTGAACCGGGCGAGGACCGCGACGCCCAGGGTCAGTCCGCGGGCCTGGATCGGCACCGACATCGTGGAGTGGATGCCGTACTCCTTGACCCGGTCGGCGCGCGCCTTGTGCCAGCTCAGCCACTGGTCGAGCGCGCCCGAGGAGATCGACGCGACGATCGTGCGGCCGGCCAGCAGGGAGTCGGCCTGGGGGGAGCCCGCGGGGTACTCCTCCACCTGACCGGGCTTGAGGATGGCCTCGGGCGTGCCGGGGTTGACGGAGTTGTGCGCGGCGCGGCGCAGCGCGATCGGGGCGGTCAGCCGCAGCGGGGGCTCGCCGCCGTGTTCCTGGAGGTCCAGCAGGTCGACCCTGACCAGGTCGGCCAGGGCGGGCACGAAGACATCCGCCAGCTCCTGCGCCGTACGGGTGACGTCGAGGGTGGAGCCGATGCGCACGCTCGCCTCGTTGACCAGCTGCAGCCGCTCCCGGGCGAGGTAGTTGTCGGTGAAGTCGTGGGCGGCCAGGCACACGCCCCGCACCCTCCCCTCGCCGTCCGTGAGCGGCGCCATCCGGGCGAGCCACGCGTGCGCGTTGTCCTCGCCGCCCGTGCGCATGTACGTCTGCACGTCGAGCGGGCGTCCGGAGGTGAGCACCCGCAGCATGTGCGCCTCCAGCTCCTCGCTCTCCGGCTTGCCGCCGATCTCGGACAGGCGCAGGCCCCGCACACGCTCCTCGGGGAGCCCGATCGTCTGGGCCATGGCGTCGTTGACCCGCCTCAGCCGCAGCCGCTCGTCGTACACGGCGACGGCGCAGGGCGACTGGGTGAGCACCGCGCCCGCCAGCGGATCGTCGGGCGAGTGCGGGGCCCTGCCGTCCAGCGGGGTGAACAGGAGCCAGCGGGCGGCGCTGTCGTCCCGTGACGGCCGGTGATGGGCGAGCAGCCAGACCGCCACCTCGCGGCCCTCGCGATGGCGCAGCGCGACGGTGCCGTCCCAGCGGGGGCCGGCGGGCGCGAGGACGTCGCGGTCGACCAGCAGGTCACGGGCGGGACCGCCCACGACCTCGGCGGCCGACCAGCCCAGCAGCCGTTCGGCGCCCGCGTTCCAGTCGACCAGCGTGCCGGAGTCGTCGACGACGGCCCGGGCCGTGTCGGCATCGTCGAACGGATACTCCGGGCTCATCGGCGCCACTCCATCGCGAACACTCACAGTGAACCGTGGGTCACTTCCGTTCCAGCCTAGTCCGTCGGTCTTCCGCGCGGACGGGAACCCCTCGACCGCGGGGTGTGAGGGTCAAGGGGGATTTCCGGCCGTTGTGACCTCTGGGACAGAAGGGAGTCCCCGCACCCTTGACGGGCTTGAGTGGCTCACCGTCAGAATCTGTGTGTTCACGATCAGTTGTGAGTACTTCTGGGCCCTGATGAGGGAGAGCCGCCATGACGGTCACTCGCAGATCGGTTCTGCTCGCCTCCACCGCCGCTCCCGCGGCCGGGGCGCTCCTCGCCGCCCCGGCGGCACGGGCCGCCGAGGCCGCCGGGAGCACCTCCGGGCGCCGCACGGTGGCCCTGCGGGACGGCTGGCGCTTCGCGCTGGTCGACCCGGGCGGGATCACCGATCCGACCGGCGCGTACACGAACGCCCCCGACCCCGGCTACGACGACTCGGCCTGGCGCGAGGTGGCGGTCCCGCACGACTGGAGCATCGAGCAGACCCCCACCACCGAGAACGGCACCACCAGCGGCACCGGCTTCTTCCCCGGCGGCCTCGGCTGGTACCGCCTCGCCTTCACCCTGCCGCCCGAACTCGCCGGCAAGCGGATCTCGGTGGAGTTCGACGGCGTCTACATGGACTCGTACGTCTACTGCAACGGCACCGAGGCCGGCCGCCACCCCTACGGCTACACCGGCTTCGCCCTCGACCTGACCGACCTGGTCCACACCGACGGCACGACCGAAAACGTGCTCGCGGTCAAGGTCCAGAACCGGCTGCCCAGCAGCCGCTGGTACTCGGGCAGCGGCATCTACCGCGAGGCCCGCCTGGTGATCACCGAGCCGGTGCACGTGGAGCGCTGGGGCACGTACGTCACCACGCCGGACATCACCGACGAGCGGGCCGTCGTACGGGTACGGACCTCCGTGGCGAACGAGTCGGGCGCCACGAGCGAGGTCGAGGTCGAGGTCCGGTCGAGGGTCAGGGACCCCGACGGCCGTACCGTGGCCCGCGCGGCCACCACGGTCGCCGTCACCGGCACCACGGCCGAGACCCACGAACTCACCGTCCCGAAGCCCAGGCTGTGGGACTTCGACACCCCCGAGCACCGCTACACCCTGGAGACCGAGCTCCGGGTCGGCGGCCGGACCGTCGACGTCCACCGCACCTCCTTCGGTATCCGCGGCTACCGCTTCGACCCCGACGAGGGCTTCTTCCTCAACGGCACCCACCACAAGATCAAGGGCGTGGACCTCCACCACGACCAGGGCGCCCTCGGCTCGGCGATCAGCGTCGACGCGGTCCGCCGGCAGATGACCATCATGAAGTCCATGGGCGTCAACGCCTTCCGCACCTCCCACAACCCGCCCTCGCCGCAGATGATCGAGGTCTGCGAGGAGCTGGGCATCGTGATGATGGTGGAGGCCTTCGACTGCTGGCGGACCGGCAAGACCAAGTACGACTACGGCCGCTTCTTCGACGAGTGGTGCGAGAGGGACGCCACCGAGATGGTGCTCGCCGCCCGCAACTCGCCCGCCGTGGTGCTGTGGTCCATCGGCAACGAGATCCCCGACTCCACCACCACCGCGGGTCTCGCCATGGCCGACCGGATCATCGGCGCCATCAAGGCGGCGGACGGCACCCGGCCGGTCGTCATCGGCTCGAACAAGTACCACGGACTGCCGGCCACCGGCTCCCCGGCCGACCTGATGCTCGCCAAGCTGGACGGACTCGGCCTCAACTACAACACCGCCAAGTCGGTCGACGCCCTGCACGCGAAGTACCCCGGGCTGTTCCTCTTCGAGTCCGAGTCGTCGTCCGAGACCTCGACCCGCGGCTACTACCAGGAGCCCGAGCACCTCAACACCGGCGAGAACCAGACGCCCGGCAGACGAGAGGTCTCCTCGTACGACAACAACCTCTCCTCCTGGACCATGAGCGGCGAGTACGGCCACAAGAAGGACCGGGACCGGAAGTGGTTCGCGGGACAGTTCCTGTGGTCCGGCATCGACTACATCGGGGAGCCGACCCCGTACAACATCTTCCCGGTCAAGGCGTCCTTCTTCGGCGCGGTCGACACGGCCGGATTCCCCAAGGACATGTACCACCTCTTCCGCAGCCAGTGGATGAGCGAACCCATGGTCCATCTGCTGCCGATGAGCTGGAACCACGAGGACGGCGCCACGGTCGAGGTCTGGGCCTACTCCAACGTGGAGAGCGTCGAGCTCTTCCTCAACGGCCGGTCCCTCGGCACCCGGTCCTTCGACACCAAGAAGACCACCGACGGCCGCGCCTACCTGGAGACCACCGAGGCGACCGGCGACGACAAGACCTTCACCGGCGGGCCCTACCCGGGCAGTTACACCAGTCCCAACGGCAGCGCGGGCAAACTCCACCTGACCTGGAAAGTGCCGTACGCGCCGGGGGAGCTGAAGGCGGTGGCGCGGCGCGAGGGCAAGGCCGTCGCCACCGATGTGCTGCGGACCGCCGGCCGGGCGCACGCCGTACGGCTCACCGCCGACCGCGGGTCCCTGGCCGCGGACGGGCGCTCGCTGGTCTTCGTGACCGCCGAGGTGGTCGACGCGCACGGTGTGGTCGTGCCCGACGCCGGGGACCTGCTCACCTTCGAGGTGAAGGGCGGCTTTCTGGCCGGGCTCGACAACGGCCGTGAGGAGAGCGCCGAGCGGTACCAGGCCAGCACCCGGACCGCGTTCCACGGCAAGGCGCTCGCGATCGTCCGCTCCGGCACCCGGGCCGGCGGTCTGAAGGTGACCGCACGCGCGGACGGGCTGCGGCCGGGTACGGCGACGGTCCGCACCACGCCCGCCCGCGCGGCCGCGACGACTCCCGCGCCCCTCTTCGGACCCGACCACCCCGCTGCGCCGAACTACCCCTACGCGGACGCCAGTTACTCGGGCCGCCCCGACACCCTCCCCGCCGCCGTGCTGGACGGCGACGCGACCACCGGCTGGTCCAACGCCTTCGCCAAGTCGGCCACGGCCCTGCTGCCCGCCTTCAGCGGGGCACGCGAGAAGGACTGGGTCTCCGTGGACTTCGGACGCTCCCGGGCCCTGGCCCGGGCGGAGGTCTCCTTCACCGTGGACGCGACCCACAGCCTGCCGGCGTCGATCGAGGTGGCCGTGTGGGACGGGCACGCGTACGTCCCGGCCACGGGCGTCTCGGTCGACTGGGCGACCGCCTCCGACACGCCGACCGTCGTCACCTTCGACGCGGTGACCGGCTCGAGGCTGCGGCTCACCTTGACCAGCGCCCGGCCCGGCCAGGCCGCGGGCGCGGTACGGATCAGCAGGCTGGAGGTGCCGGCCGGCTGACGGACACGGACCCGTGGGGCTCGGGCCCGTCAGGCGGAGCCCAGCCCCACCCGGGACGACACCGCGAGGACCGGTTCCGCCCGAGTCGGGCTCGGCGTCGGTCACCCCTGCTCAGGACTTGTCGATGACTTGACGATTCGTTCCATGGGAGTTCAGTCAGCCGTCCGTGTCCGGGATGTGTGTCGTCTCTAGGGTCCCTTGGGATTGCGGAGGAAGGGACACATGGACGCGCTCCACGCGGTGCGGGCTCGTGGGATCACCAAGTGCTTCGGCGATGTCGTGGCACTGGACGGCGTCGACCTCGATGTGACGCAGGGTCAGATCCATGGCCTGGTCGGCCCGAACGGCGCCGGCAAGACGACACTGCTCGGGCTCCTGCTGGGCCTCGCCGTCGCCGACGGCGGACGGCTGGAGATCCTGGGGCGGCCGGTCGAGCGCGCGCTCGCCGTACCCGACGGCGTCGCCGGCTTCGTGGACGGCCCCGGGCTCTACCCGTCGCTCACCGCCCGGCAGAACCTCGCCGCACTGGCCAGGCTGCGTGGCCACGACGCGGGCGGGGCGGGCGTGAGCGAGGTGCTCGACCAGGTCGGGCTCACCGATGTCGCCGACGACAAGGCCCGCGGCTTCTCCCTCGGCATGCGCCAACGGCTCGGACTCGCCGCGGCGCTGCTGGTCAGGCCCCGGCTGCTGGTGCTCGACGAACCGTCCAACGGGCTCGACCCGGCGGGCAAACGGCATGTGCACGGAAGTCTGCACCGGCTCGCCGAGAACGGCACGAGCATCGTGGTCTCCAGCCACCGTATGGACGACGTCGAGGCACTGTGCTCCGAGGTCACCCTCCTCGCCACCGGACGCGTCGTCTTCTCCGGCCCACTGGGCAAGCTGGCCGCCGAGAACCGCGAACTCGACTACCGGGTAAGGACGTCCGACCCGGCCACCGCGCGTCGGCTGGCCGCCGGCACCACCGGTATCCGGCTCGTCGACGACGCCGTGACCCGCAAGGACGCCGAGGTCCTCGTCGTCCGCGCGCTGGTACCGGCCCTCGACGAACTCGTGGCCGGGATCGTCCGCTCGGGCGTCGCGGTGCGCGAACTCGCCCCGGTGATCTCACCGTTGGAGGCCGCGTTCCTCGCCCTCACCGAACAGCGGGAGGGCCGGTGACCACCACCGCCGCGGTCCACGCCGACAAGGCTGTCACCGCCCCCCGGGTCCCTCTCGCGCGCGGCTACCGCTTCGAGCTGGTGAAACTGGTCGCCCAGTGGCGGATCCGGCTGCTGGTCCTGGCCTGCTGGATCGCGCCGGCGCTCTTCGTCGCCGGGGTGAGCGGGCAGAGCACGCTTCCGTCCGACACCCTCTTCGGGCGCTGGATGCACGCCACGGGGTGGGCGGGACCGCTGGTGATGCTCGGCTTCGCGGGCACCTGGGCGCTGCCGCTGCTGACCTCGCTGGTCGCCGGTGACGTCTTCGCCGCCGAGGACCGGCTCGGCACCTGGCGCCATCTGCTGGTGGCGGTCCGCTCGCCCCGCCGGATCTTCGTGGCGAAGTCCCTGGCCAGCCTCACCGTCATCCTGGCGCTGGTGGCGGGGCTGGCCTGCTCCAGCGCCGCCGGCGGTCTCGCGTCGGTCGGCAACCAGCCCCTCGTCGGGCTGGACGGGCGGCTGCTGGCGCCCGGTGACGCCGCCGGCCGGGTCCTGCTCGCCTGGCTCTGCGCCCTCGCCCCGACCCTGGCGCTGTCCGCCGTCGGACTGCTCGGGTCCGTCGCGCTGGGCCGGTCCTCGATGGGGCTGCTGCTGCCCCCGATCGTCGCGCTCGGCATGCAGGTCGCCCAGATGCTGCCGCTGCCGGTCGCCGTACGCCTCGCCCTGCCCGGCTACGCCTTCATCGCCTGGAACGGCCTGTTCACCACCCCCGAACAGCTCGGCCCGCTGCTGATCGGCGTCGTCGTCAGCCTGCTGTGGGCCGTGCTCGCGACCGCGCTGGCCTTCGCGCTGTTCGTACGACGGGACTTCACCAACCCGGCCTACGACGGTTCCGGGCGCCGCGCGATCACCGTAGGACTGCTCCCGCTCACCGCACTGACCGCCCTCACGGTCACCGTGATCGCCCTGGCGACCCCGTCCATGGGCTCCGGGATCAAGCAGGACAAGGTCCAGCACTCCCTCGCCACGGCCTTCGCCCACCTCTACCGCCTGCAGACCGAGCAGCTCCACCGCCCCGCGGTCACCGAGGCCGGGCTGCGAGCCACGGCGGCCTGCGCCAAGAGCGACGGCCAGGGCGCCCAGGAGGGCGCGGGCAACGACTGGCGCTGCGTCGTCACCTGGCATCTGCCCGGCATCGCCGTCGCCGGACAGGCCGTCTACCAGCTCGACATCGGCTCGGACGGACGGTTCGTGGCCGACGGCGACGGACCGAAGGAAGTCAACGGCTACTTCCTGGTCCGGACTTCGACCGGGGACGCACCCAACCCCCTGTGGCAGTTCGACGGCAACGTCGAACTGCTCGACACCACCTCGAAGGGATAGCTCCATGCAGGTAACACGGCAGCGCCGGGTGAACGAGAAGGAGCAGGTCAACCTCTTCGGCAGACGCGTCGGCCGCCGCGCCCTCCTGGTCACCGCCGGTATCGCGGTCGCCCTCGGAGTGACGGGCACCGCGGTCGCCTCGACCTGGCAGTTCGGCACCCAGCAGGTCGCCCAGGAGACCTCCCGTGGGCAGGTCCTCCCCAGCGACCAGTACATCAAGCCGTACGGCAGCCGGACCGTCATCAACGACGGCAAGATCATGTCCTCGACGGTCAGCCCCGACGGCGGCCATCTCGCGGCCTCGGTCGCCGACGGCGACGCGGCGCTCGTCGTGCTGGACCTCGCGACCGGGCAGGTGAAGCAGAAGGTCGGCACCAACGCGGCGGACGACCTGCGCATCAAGAGCGCCTCCGTCGGCCAGGAGGGCCCGACGTACTCGCCCGACGGCACACAGCTGTGGCTCGGCCAGGCCGACGGCTACACCAAGTTCACCGTGGGCGCGGACGGCACCCTCTCCAACCCGGTGACCGTCTCCATCCCGGCCGACGGCGCCAAGCACGCGCTCGTGGGTGCCGCGGTGTTCTCGGCCGACGGCTCCACCGTGTACTCCGCCGTCAACGGCCAGAACCGGGTGGTCGCCATCGACGCGGCGACCGGAACCGTCAGGCAGAGCTGGACGGTCGGCACCGCGCCCCGGGGCATCGCCCTGGTCGGCGACAAGCTGTACGTCAGCAACGAGGGCGGACGCCCGGCCAAGGCCGGCGACACCACCATGAACTCCTACGGCACCGATGTGCCGGCCGATCCCGACACCGGCGCCGCCACCAGCGGCACGGTCAGCGTCATCGACACGGCGGACCCGTCGGCCGCCGTCGGCAGCATCGACGTGGGCCTGCACCCCACCGCCGTGTACGCCAGGAAGGGCGCGGTCTTCGTCACCAACACCGCCGACAACACGGTGTCGGTCATCAGCACCGCCCACGACAAGGTCGTACAGACCATCTCCACCCAGCCGTGGCCCGAGGCCTCGGTCGGCTACGAACCCGACGCCGTGACGCTCACCGACGACAACCGTCTGCTGGTGACCCTCGGCCGCGCCAACGCCGTCGCCGTCTACCGCTACACCTCCCCGCAGCAGCCGGCCCGCTACATCGGCCTGCTGCCCACGGACTACTTCCCCTCGCAGATCACCACCGTCGGCAGGAACGTCGTCGTCTCCAACACCCGGGGGATCGACGCCCGCAGGCCCACCACCGCCGGCGGCCACAACACCCACGACACCACGTCGAGCCTGACGCAGTTCACGCTGCCCGACGACGGCGTCATCAGGTCGCAGACGGCCAAGGTCTTCCAGCAGAACGGCTGGACGCCCGGCTCGGTCGTCACGGCCAGGGACAAGGGCCGCGCGCCGGCGCTCCCGGTCCCGCTGCGGCTCGGCGACCCCTCGACCATCAAGCACGTCTTCCTGCTCGTCAAGGAGAACCGCACCTACGACCAGGTCTACGGCGACCTGCCCCAGGGCAACGGCGACCCGTCGGTCACCACCTTCGGCGAGAACGTGACCCCCAACCAGCACGCGCTGGCCGAGCAGTTCGGGCTCTACGACAACTTCTACGACGTCGGCACGAACTCCGCCGAGGGCCACAACTGGCTGATGCAGTCGGACAACCCGGAGTACACCGAGTCGTCCGCCGGTGAGTACACGCGCAGTTACGACACCGAGAACGACGTCCTCGGCCACCAGAAGTCCGGCTTCATCTGGACCGGAGCCCAGGCGGCCGGCAAGTCGGTCAAGGACTTCGGCGAGTTCCAGTCCTTCGAGAGCAAGCCGGCCGGCGCCACCTGGCAGAACCTGTACTGCGACAGCAAGAACATGGCCGCGACCGGGGCACCCACCCAGTACCCCATCCAGACCGGCTCGGCGATCCCCTCACTGAACAAGGTGTCGGTACAGGGCTTCCCGCTGTTCGACCTCGATGTGCCGGACATCTACAAGGAACAGATCTGGCAGCAGGACTTCGAGAAGAACGGGCCGGCGAACCTGAACATGTTCTGGTTCTCCAACGACCACACCGGCGGCCCGGCGAACGCCGCCGCCGAGGTCGCCGACAACGACCTCGCGGTCGGCCGGATGGTCGACGAGATCTCGCACAGCAAGTACTGGAAGGACTCGGCGATCTTCGTCGTCGAGGACGACTCCCAGAACGGTCTCGACCATGTCGACGGCCACCGCGCCCCGGTCCAGGTCATCAGCCCGTACGCCAACCACGGCACCGTCGACAGCCACTACTACTCCCAGATCACGATGGTCCGCACCATCGAGCAGATCCTCGGGATCCACCCGATGAACCAGCTCGACAGCGCGGCCACCCCGATGTACGGCGCGTTCTCCCTGAAGCCCGACAACACGCCGTTCACCGCGCAGCCCAACCGCACCTCGCTGACCCTCGGCGTGAGCCCGCAGCCCTCCTGCGGTTCGGACACCCCGGCCCCGCAGGACAAGCAGGCCGCGGCCGCGCCGACGTCCACCGCGGTGCCGGAGGCCCAGCAGGACCTCGCGGCGCTCTGGAAGGCCTGGGCCTCCCACCAGCGGCTGACCGGCGCGCACGCCGTTCCGGACTACGCGAATCCCGAGCAGATGAACCGCTACACCTGGTACCAGACGCACCACTTCAGCAAGCCGTACCCCGGTGACAAGAAGGTCTACGCGCCCAACGACGTACCGGGCGCCTACATCCCGTCGACGGACTCCGACGGCTGATCCGGACCAACTCCGTCGCACGAAGGGTCCCCGGCCCGGCCTCGTCGCCGGCCGGGGACCCTTTCTGCGCGAACCGTTGACGGAATGTCATGTCTCGAACAGCATGGCTCGCGTCCGCATCTGGGAGCGCTCCCATCGCAAGCGCCACCGTCACGCGCCCCCACCTCCTGGAGGAGCCCAGACGTGAACCGACGCAGAACGACCCTGCTCGCCCTGCTGGCCCTGCTGTCGGCGGGCCTCACGGCCCTGCCCGCGGCGCCGGCCGCCGCCGACGAGACCGAGCAGCTCAAGAACGGCACCTTCGACACCACCACCGCCCCCTGGTGGACGACGAGCAACGTCACCGCGGGCCTGTCCGACGGGCAGCTCTGCGCCGACATCCCGGGCGGCACCACCAACCGCTGGGACGCGGCCGTCGGCCAGAACGACGTCACCCTGGTGAAGGGGGAGTCGTACCGCTTCAGCTTCAGGGCGTCCGGTTCGCCCGGGGGCCATGTGGTGCGGGCGATCGTGGGACTCCAGGTCTCGCCGTACGACACCTACTTCGAGGTGAGCCCGCAGCTCGGCGTCTCCGGGGACACCTACTCCTACACCTTCACCTCACCCGTCGACACCACCCAGGGCCAGGTCGCCCTCCAGGCCGGTGGAAGCGCGGACGCCTGGAAGTTGTGCATGGACGACGCCTCCCTGCTGGGCGGAGTGCCGCCCGTGGTGTACCAGCCCGACACAGGACCCCGGGTGCGCGTGAACCAGGTCGCCTATCTGCCGGCCGGTCCGAAGAACGCCACGCTGGTCACCGACGCCACCACCAAGCTGCCCTGGCGGCTGCGGAGTTCGGACGGTACGACGGTCGCCCACGGCTGGACCGTGCCCCGCGGGGTCGACGTCTCCTCCGGGCAGAACGTGCACTCGATCGACTTCTCCGGCTACCGCAGGCCGGGCACCGGACTCACCCTGGTGGCCGACGGGGAGACCAGCCGCCCGTTCGACATCGGCACGAGCGACTACGAACGGCTGCGGCTGGACTCGCTGAAGTACTACTACACACAGCGCAGCGGCATCGCGATCCGCGACGACCTGCGTCCCGGGTACGGCCGCGCCGCCGGCCACCTCGACGTGGCCCCGAATCAGGGCGACGGCAAGGTTCCCTGCCAGCCCGGCGTCTGCGACTACACCCTCGACGTCACCGGTGGCTGGTACGACGCGGGGGACCACGGCAAGTACGTCGTCAACGGCGGCATCGCCACCTGGGAGCTGCTGAGCACCTACGAGCGCGAACTCCTCGCCCGCACAGGGGAGTCGGGGAAGCTGCGCGACGGCACCCTCGCCATCCCGGAGAGCGGCAACAAGGTGCCCGACATCCTGGACGAGGCGCGCTGGGAGCTGGAGTTCCTGCTGAAGATGCAGGTGCCGGACGGGCAGCCGCTGGCCGGCATGGCCCATCACAAGATCCATGACGCACAGTGGACCGGTCTGCCGCTGCTGCCGAGCGACGACCCGCAGAAGCGCGAACTGCACCCGCCGTCCACCCAGGCCACCCTCAACCTGGCGGCGACCGCGGCCCAGGCCGCCCGTCTCTACCGCCCCTACGACCGCGCCTTCGCCGCCAGGGCCCTCACGGCCGCCCGCAAGGCCTGGTCCGCGGCGCTCGCCCATCCCGCCCTGTACGCCTCTCCCGCCGACGGCACCGGAGGCGGCACCTACGACGACGCCGACGCGACCGACGAGTTCTACTGGGCGGCGGCCGAGCTGTATCTCACCACGGGGGAGAAGCAGTTCGCGGACCACGTCCTCAACTCCCCGGTGAACACCGCCGACATCTTCGGCCCCCTCGGCTTCGACTGGGGCCGCACGGCGGCCGCGGGCCGACTCGACCTCGCGACCGTCCCCAGCAGGCTCCCCGGCCGCGACAGGATCCGCCAGTCCGTCGTCCAGGGCGCCGACCGCTACCTGGCCACCCTGGACGCACAGCCGTACGGGATGCCCTACGCGCCCGTCGACAACGTCTACGACTGGGGCTCCAACGCCCAGATCCTCAACAACGGGGTCGTCCTGGCGACGGCGTACGACATCACGGGAGCCGCGAAGTACCGGGACGGCGCGGTCGAGAGCATGGACTACATCCTCGGCCGCAACGCGCTGAACATGTCCTACGTCACCGGCTACGGCGAGGCCAACTCCCACAACCAGCACAGCCGTTGGTACGCCCACGAACTCGACCCCGCATTGCCGAACCCGCCCCACGGGACCCTCTCGGGCGGACCGAACTCGTCCATCCAGGACCCCTACGCGCAGAGCAAACTGCAGGGCTGCGTCGGCCAGTTCTGCTACATCGACGACATCCAGTCCTGGTCCACCAACGAGACCGCGATCAACTGGAACGCGGCCCTGGCCCGGATGGCGTCCTTCGTGGCGGACCAGGGCTGACCCCCCTCCAGGGGGTGCTGCGCCCTAGGCGCGGGCCCAGCCGCGCAGCAGCGCCTCGCGCTCCTCGCGGCGCGGGGTGCCGCCCGCCGCGTGCTCGCGGCCCCAGTCGAGCAGCTCACCGGCGGTCGAGCCGCCGTCGGTGAGCCGCTCCAGGACGGCGCGGGAGAGGTCGTACTCGACCGGCGTGTAGATACCGCCGACGGCGGGGGAGAAGACGCTCACCTCCTCCGTGCCGTCGGCGGTGTCCACCCGCACGGTGAAGGCCGGCGGCAGGATGCCGTCGCCGCTCACCAGGACGACCACCGAGTCCAGGGCCAGGGAGGCCAGCCGTCGCGCGGGGGAGCGCACGGCCACGTCGGCGGCCTCGATCCGCCGCACCTTCTCCCAGCCCCAGGAGGAGCCGTGGTCGACGCCGAGGGTCTCGACGCCGTCCCGCGTCAGCCTCACCCCCGGCGCGGCACCGACGGCCTCCGCTCCGACGTAGACGCGTTCCCCGGTGAACCAGAACAGCCCGACCATGGCCATCGGTGCCTCCCCCAACGGTGTGTTGACGGGAGAGACAGCCCGACCCGGCGTCGCGGTTGCGTGGTTCCCCCGGGTCACCGCTCCTCGTGCTCGACGAGTTCTCGTGGCCGCCGGTGTGCGGTCAGCGTGTGCAACTCGGCCCGGCTGAGCGGCTGGTGCATTTCGACGTACTCCCCGTGCGGCAGCCGCTTGATCAGACCGGTCTCCCGGCCGTGCGACACCAGCTCCCGGTCGCGGAGTTGGAGCCCCAGACAGATACGCCGGGTGAGGACGAACACGACCGCCGGCAGGACGAAGACGGCTACGCGGACCGTCCAGGTGACGGTGTTGATCGACAGGTGGAGGCGCGTGGCGACGATGTCGTTTCCGCCGCCCGCCAGCAGGATCAGATAGAGGCTGATCCAGGCCGCGCCGATCGCCGTGCGGTTCGGCCGGTTGCGCGGGCGGTCCAGGAGATGGTGCTCGCGGCCGTCGCCGCTCACCCGTGCCTCCAGGAACGGGTAGACACCGATGAACACCAGCAGCAGCGGGAAGACCACGACCGGAATCAGCACGCCCAGTACCAGGGTGTGGCCCCAGAGGTCGATCTCCCAGCCCGGCATCACCCGCACCAGCCCCTCCGCGAAGCCCAGGTACCAGTCGGGCTGGGCGCCCGTCGACACCTGGTCGGGGCGGAAGGGGCCGTACACCCAGACCGGGTTGACGGTCGCCACCGCCGCGATGACGGAGAGCGCGCCGAAGACCAGGAAGAAGAAGCCGCCCGCCTTCGCCAGGTACACCGGCATGAACGGGGTGCCGACGACGTTGCGTTCGGTCCGCCCGGGCCCGGCGAACTGGGTGTGCTTGTGGTACACGACCAGGATGAGGTGGGCGACGACGAGCGCGGCCATGACGCCGGGGATCAGCAGGACGTGCAGCGAGTAGAAGCGGGACACGATGTCGTGGCCGGGGAACTCGCCGCCGAACAGGAACATCGAGAGATACGTCCCGACGACCGGGACCGAGAGCAGCGCGCCGTCCACGAAGCGCAGGCCCGTGCCCGAGAGCAGGTCGTCGGGGAGCGAGTAGCCGAACAGCCCCTCGAACAGGCCCAGGAACAGCAGCAGCCAGCCGAACACCCAGTTGACCTCACGGGGCTTGCGGAACGAGCCCGTGAAGAAGTGCCGCATCATGTGCGTGAGCATTCCGGCGACGAAGACCAGCGCCGCCCAGTGGTGCAGCTGCCGGATCAGCAGCCCGCCGCGGACGTCGAAGCTGATGTGGAGGGTGGAGGCGTACGCCTCGGACATGCGGACGCCGTTGAGGGGGACGTAACCACCGTGGTACGTCACCTCGTTCATCGACGGATGGAAGAACAGGGTGAGGTAGACACCCGTCAGGATCAGGACGACGAAGCTGTACAGGCAGATCTCGCCCAGCAGGAAGGACCAGTGGTCGGGGAAGACCTTGCGCAGGTACTTCCGGCCCAGGGTGTGGATCCCCAGCCGGCCGTCGAGCCAGTCGGCGACCCGCTCACCTCTGCCCGTGGTCTGTGTGGCGCTCACTCGGCCTCCTCGTCACCATCGGCACGTGCGGTCGCTACTGCGACCCCCGGGAGGCAGGGGAATGTGACATGGCAGGGCCGATGTGTGACATAGGTCTCAGGCGCCGTTGCGTCGGCGGCCCTGGTGACCGCACCATGGGCAGCAGGCCCCAACGAACCTCCCGGAGGTGGTAGTTGACCGTCATCGTCGGCCTGGTCCACCACAAGCGCGTCCACCTCGCCGGCGACTCCGCCGGTATCGCCGGCTACCAGCTCACCATCCGCCGGGACCCCAAGGTCTTCACCAACGGCCCGTACGTCTTCGGCTTCACCACCTCCTTCCGCATGGGCCAGCTGCTCCACCACGCCTTCAACGCGCCGCATCCCGAGGGCAACCTCGACAAGTTCATGGCCACCAAGTTCATAGACGCCGTACGCACCTGTCTGAAGGACGGCGGTTTCGCCCGCAAGGACTCCGAGCAGGAAGCGGCCGGCACCTTCCTGGTCGGGGCACGCGGCCGGCTCTTCGTCATCGCCGGCGACTACCAGGTGGCCGAACCCGCCGACCGGTACGCCGCCGTCGGCTGCGGCGAGGAGTTCGCCCTCGGCGCCCTGCACGCCACCGCCCAGCTGGGCCTCGGGCCACGCGAACGGCTCGACGCCGCTCTGCACGCGGCCGACCACCACAGCGCCGGCGTGGCAGCCCCGTACACCTACGCCAAGGAACCCCGCTGACCAGAGCCGGCCCTAAGAAGCGTCGTGGAAGACGATGCCCAGCGTGTGTCGGCGGCCGGAGCGGACGGTGCTCACTCCGTGCCGCATCGCTCCGGCCGACCAGCCGCGCCGGGTGCGCACCGGCCGGTCCCGGGTGGTGAACACCAGCCCGTGGCCCTGCCGCAGCGCGGTCGCCGTGCCCCGGGACTGGGCCCTGGGCCGCTGCTCGACCATCAGGAACTCGCCGCCGGTGTAGTCGTCGCCGTACTCGTCGAGGCCGACCACCACCTGGAGCGGAAAGACCATCTCGCCGAAGACGTCCCGGTGCAGGGCGTTCCAGTCGCCCTCGGTGTAGCGCAGCAGGATCTGGGCCGAGCGGTCCTGTCCGGCCGCGTGACAGCGCTCCAGCCACTCCTCCAGGGAGTCCGGCCAGGGCGCCGGGCGGCCGAGCCGGGCCGCCCAGTCCCGGGCGATCGGCAGCAGCCGCGGATAGAGGGCGGCGCGCAGGGCGGCCACCGGGGCCGGCAGATCGTGGGTGAAGTAGCGGTACTCGCCCGAGCCGAACCGGTGCCGTGCCATGTCGACGGTGGTCCGGAACAGCTCCGGCTTCTCGTACAGCGCGACCAGGTCACGGCACTCGGCGGGGGTCAGCAGCCGCTGCGTCGGCGCGCTGCCGTGCACATCCAGCTCGGCTGCCAGTGCCGCCCAGTCGGTGCCGTCGACACGGTCGCGCGCCTGAGTCTCGGTGAGGGGCATGGCGTCTTTGTCTCCTCTCCTCACACCAGCATCTGCTGCAGGGCGCCCTCGTGCGTCAGCAGCCGCACCTTGCGCTCGACGCCGCCCGCGTAACCGCGCATCGAGCCGTCGGCGCCGATCACCCGGTGGCACGGGCGCACGACCAGCAGGGGATTGGCGCCGATCGCGGCGCCCACGGCCCGGATCTCCGCGCGCGGCACCTCCAGTCGCGTGGCGAGTTCCCCGTACGTCGTCGTGGAGCCGTACGGAATACCGTCGAGCGCCTGCCACACCCGCCGCTGGAATGGTGTGCCGTGGGGCGCGAGGGACAGCTCGAAGCGGGTGAGGCGGCCCGCGAAGTACGCCGAGAGCTGCCGGGTGACCTCGGTGAACGCCTCGTCGTCACGCATCCAGTCCGGGCGGACGGCCGGTGCGGTGCGCTGTCCCGGCAGGGACAGCGAGACAAGGGTGTCCTTCTCGCCGACCAGAAGCAGTTCACCCAGGGGGCTGTCGGTCCTCGTGTAGTGGGTCATGGCTCCAGTCTGGCGTCCGGCGCGCCGGCTGACCGGCGGGAATCGGACACGGAGTTCGTCGCCCGGAAACCCGGTCGGGTACCACTTGAGAACCGCTGTGAGCTGCGAGTATTTACGAGTAAGTACCTCGGCGGTACCGTGAACGCATGCCAGCTCTGAATGTGGAGTTCAGCGACCGCGAACTCGAGGACCTGCGGCAGATCGCCAAGGAACGCGGTACGTCGATGAAGGCACTCGTGCGCGAGGCCGCCGCCGCCGACATAGCCCGGCACCGGGCCCTGCAGGAAGGCGCCGAGGCGTTCCGCCGCTTCTTCGCCGCCCACGCCGACGAGTTCGCGGCCGCCTTCCCCGACGACGAACCGGCGGGCGCGAACGAGGGGCGGGTCGCCTGACCGATGGCACCCGTCATCCATATCGACGTGCCCTGGCTGCTTCAGCGCCATGAAGAGGTCCTGCCGGACCAGCCCACGGTCAACGACTTCTCGGCTCTGGTCGCCGCCGTCGCCCGCCATCGCGTGGACCCGCCGCGCCTCGGCGTGGACTCCGACCCCGCCTGGCGGGCCGCCGCCCTGCTGCACACCCTCGCGCTGCTCAAGCCCCTGCCCGCGGCCAACGCCCGCTTCGCCTGCGCGACCGCCGTGGCCTACATGTTCGTCAGCGGCGCCGGCATCGACCCGCCCTACGGCGCCCTGGTCGACCTCGCCCGCGACCTGATGTCCGGCAAGGCCGATGTGTACGGCGCGGCCGACCGCCTGCGCTCCTGGCAGATCTGAGGGCCGCCGACCGGGCCTGACGCCGACCCGCCCCCGGGGCCGCCGACCGAGGGCGGGAGGATCAAGGTCGGCGGCCCGTTCGGCGCAGGAGAGCCGCCGTCCTGCGCGAGGCCTCCGAGAAGGGCCGGTACACAGTCCACTACGGGGTGGTGCGCGCCGGGAGCGTGCGCGGTGCCCCGGCGCGTGCGCCTGTTTCACACGGGGCGCATGGAATGAGGAAAGCTCATGCCGGTGAGCGGAGTTGCCGCGGTATCTGACTTACTTTCAAAGAGGCAGATGTTGCCCAAGTGCCTTGTTGGCCATGAGTGTGTTGTGCAAGGGTGAAGCAGCCGTGCGGGGGAATGGCCGGGTCTCGTTTTCACGCTCCCCGCGCTCGCCGTCAAAGAGGTGTGCACCAACAGGGGGCCTTTTCGGCGGTCGTCACTCCTGTGTGTCCTATGCGCGTGGGAAGGAATCCGCTCAGTGCCCACCCCCCACCCCCCTCGTCCGCCTTACCCGCCCGCCGCCGGGCTTCCCGGGGAATCCGACGAGAGTGTCGCCGCCCGGCTCCGGGGCCGGACCGACGGTGAGGTCTCCCATTCCGTCGCCCTCCTCATGACGCGGCACTGGGAGCCGGCCCGCGACTACGCGGGCATCTGTCTCTCCTCGTCCGCCGAGACCGCTTACATGGTGACCTCCGCCGCCTTCCACCAGGTACTCGACCGGCTGGCGCTCGGCGAACCCGCCGTCGCCCTGCGCCCACGGTTTCTGGTCGCCGTGCGCGACACGGTCCGGGTCTGGTCTTCCGAGGACCGAATTTCCGCTGTTCTGCCGGAGTTGCAGAAACCCTCCGGCGGTCGCGGTATGCGTTCCGCGAAGTCCATGACGCCCGAAAACCGCAAGCTCGCCGACCGGTCATTCCAGGCTCTTCCCGGACTCGCCCGGTGTCTGCTCTGGCACACCGAGGTCGAGGCGGAGCCGATAACCGTACCCGCGGGTCTGCTGGGCATGGATACCGACACCGCGTCGGCCGCGCTCGAACAAGCGCGTGAAAAATTCCGCGAAGGTTGTGTACATGCCCATCGGGAACTCGCGCCGTCGAAGGATTGCCGGTTCTACAACCGTCTCCTCGATGTTCCGATTCGGCGGGGCGGCGCGCTGCTGCCCGATGTGCAGCAGCATCTGACCGAGTGCCGCTACTGCCGTTTCGCCGCCGAGCAACTGAGTCATTTCGAGGGCGGGTTGGGGGTGCTTCTCGCCGAGGCGGTGCTGGGGTGGGGCGCGCGCCGGTATCTGGAGTCGCGCCCCGGGCGGGCCGGGGACGCGGGGCGGCAGCCGGGTGCGCGCGGTTCCGCCCGGCACGGTGGAGGGCGGACGCGGATCCTGCCCCGCATTCCGCTGCCCGGTCGTAGGACTCCTGGGGTGCCCCGGAGCTCTCGGGCCGTGCTGACGGGGGTGGGGGTCGCCTCCGCCGGGTTGATCGCCACCTTCCTGGTCGCCGGGCTGTGGTCCCATGACGACGGGGTCGATCCGGCCGCCTCCAACAGCGCGACGGACGGCACCTCACCGGGGTCCGCGTCGACGCCGGGCACCGCCCAACTGCCCAGCGGGCCGGGGACGTCGAGGCTGCGGAACGCGGGTGCGGACCTGTGCCTCGACATCAAGGGGGAGCCGAAGGTGGGTGCCGGGACGGAGCTGGCGGTGTGTTCCGGCGACACGACGCAGGAGTGGACCTACGAGAACGACGGGCTGCTGCGCAGCGCGGCGGACCCCGAGCTGTGTCTGGACTCGCATGTGGACGCCGGGGTCGTGGTGCTGGGGAAGTGCGCGGGGGACAAGGGCGTGCGGCGCGACGACGTGCGGTACGACCTCACCGTGCAGGGGGAGTTGCTGCCTCGGTGGAACGAGCAGCTGGCGCTCGCCGTGACGACCGAGGGCACGGACGCGGACATCGTCGTCAAGGTACGGGACGGCTCCGCCGGGCAGCGGTGGGTCTCAGATCCGGTGGCGTCGGCCACTCCGGGGTCCCTGTCCATCACCGGGACGGATCGGGCGGAAGTGCGGGGCGCCTGAAAGCGGCGCCAGGCGAGGATGGCGGGTCCCCCTGGAACCTCGCTAGTCCACCACGTCGTTCGGCCGGTCGCCGGTGAGGAATCTGGTCGCGTTCTGGACTGCGGCCAGGGCGATGCGGATCAGGGTTTCCCGGGTCGCTCCGCCGACATGGGGGGAGAGGACCACGTTCGGGGCCCGCAGCAGCCGCAGGGCCGCGGTGGGGGGTTCGGGGTCGAAGACGTCGATGCCCGCTCCGGCCAGGGTGCCCTTCTCCAGCGCGTCCGCGAGGGCGTCCTGGTCGATGAGCGCGCCCCTGGCCGTGTTGATCACGAAGGCCGTCGGCTTGAGCAGGGCCAGGCGTCCGGCGTCCAGGAGATGGCGGGTCCCGTCGGTGAGAGGGGCGTGCAGGGAGACGTAGTCGGAGGTGCGGAGCAGGTCGTCGAGAGGGACGTGACGGGCGCCGTAGCGGTCCTCCGTCTCCCGCGGAAGCCGGTTGCGGCCGGCGTAGACGATGGTCATGTCGAACGCCCCCGCACGCCGTGCCACTTCCCGGCCGATGGTGCCGAGGCCCACGATGCCGAGTGTCTTGCCGGACAGCTCGGTGAGGGAGCTCTGGAGGCGGGGCAGGGCCCAGTCCGCCTCGACCAGCGCGGTGTGGGCGGGGATCAGCCGCTTGGCCAGGGCGAGCATGAGGGCGAAGGTCTGCTCGGCCACGTTCTGGGACTCGGAACCGCTGGAGCCGATGTTGGCGACCAGCACACCCCGGGCGCGCGCCGCCGTCACGTCCACGTGGTCGAAGCCGTGGCTCGCGCACTGCACCAGCCGCAACTCCGGTGCGGCGGCGAGGTGTTCGGCGGTCACCGGGGCCAGTGCCGTGATGAGGACGTGCGCCTCGTGCAGTGCGGACGGATTCTCGTCGGTCGCCTCCACGACGGTGACGTTCGCCTCGCTCGGGAGGAGCGTGGCGAGTCCGGCGCCGGCCGAACGGCCGCCCACGTGGGGGGCGATGACGGCGAGGACGTTCCTGAGGACGGCGGTCATACGGATTCCTCGACGAGGTCGGCGCGGTCGATCGTGGCGGGGGTGGCGTGTCCGGAGAGGGCGAGGGTGAGGTCCAACTCGGCGAGCAGACAACGGATCACGTGCTCGACGCCCGCCTGCCCGTCCAGGCCGAGCCCGTACACGTAGGGTCGTCCGACGAGTACCGCCCGGGCACCGAGGGCGAGCGCCTTGAAGATGTCGTCGCCGGTGCGGATGCCGCTGTCGAACAGGACCGTCAGCCGGTCACCGACCGCCTCGGCCACCCGGGGGAGCGCGTCGGCCGCCGCGACGGAACCGGCCACCTGGCGGCCGCCGTGGTTGGAGACCACCACACCGTCGATGCCCGCGTCGGCGGCGAGACGGGCGTCGTCCGGGTGCAGGACGCCCTTGAGGACGATCGGGCCGTCCCAGTTCTCCCGCAGGAAGGCCAGGTCCGGCCAGGTCTTGGCGGGGTCCGCGAACATGCCGACGAAGTGCAGCACGGCCGCGTTCGGATCCTCGTGCACCGGCTTGGCGAGGGCCGCCCGGAAGGCCGGGTCGGAGAAGTAGTTGGCGGTGCCCACGCCGTGCAGGAAGGGCAGATAGGCCTGGTCGAGGTCGCGGGGGCGCCAGGCCAGCAGGGGGGTGTCCAGCGTGACGACCAGCGCCGTGAACCCGGCCGCAGCGGCGCGGTGCAGGAAGCTGCGGGCCACCTCGATGTCCTTGGGCCAGTACAGCTGGAACCAGCGCTCGGCGTCACCCATCGCCTCGGCGACCTGCTCCATCGGGGTGCTGGAGGCGGAGGAGAGGACGTACGGTACGCCCTGCGCGGCGGCCGCCCGGGCGGCGGCGGACTCGGCGTCCGGATGCATGATCGACAGCACCCCGACCGGGGCCAGGGCGAGCGGGGCCGGCAGGGCGCGCCCGAGCACCTCCACCGAAAGGTCCCGCTCGTGCACGTCTCGCAGCATGCGCGGCACGATCCGGCGCCGTTCCAGGGCGGACCGGTTGGCGCGGGCCGTGCTGCCGTTGCCCGCACTGCCCGCCACATAGCCGACCGGGCCGGGGCCGAGCCGGTGTTCGGCCAGCTCCTCCAGACGGGTCAGGTCGGTCGGCAGCCGTGGCACGGTGCCGTTCATCCCGTTGAGATAGATCTCGTACTGGAAGTCCGCCCAGTGCCTGGCCATGGGGAGGTCCCGCCTCTCGTCGGTGAGAACGCGCCGCACCCCGACGATACTTGTGAGTAATCCCAGGTCCGTCCATGGGGGCGGACCCGCGAGGGGGCTCCCTCGGAGGGCCGGCGCCAGGTCCTCCCTCAGGCCTCGTCCGGCGGGGCGTCCTCCGGCTCCGCGTCCGGGCCCTGCGCCCGTACCCGCTGGACATGTTCGAGGGACTCCCGCAGCTCGGCGAGCCAGTCGTCGGTGTGCCGCTGGACCAGTCGTACGCACCAGGCGAGGGCGTCGCTGCGGCTGCGGGCGACCCCGCCGGCGATCAGGGTGTCCAGGACCTGCCGCTCGGGCTGGCGCAGCCGGGTCATCACGGGCGCCGCGACATGGGTGAACAGGGCGCGTTCGCCGCCGCACTCCACTCCCCAGGAGACCTTCCGGCGGAACCGGTGCTCGGCCTCGCGCGCCACCTCGATCCTGGCCTCCCGGGTGCGCTCCCGGAACTCCTGGACCCGGCCCTGCACCGCGGCCTCCCGCTCGGCGGCCGAGGCGTCCTCGGCGAGCCGGGGTGCGGGGATGCGGCCGATGACGGTGATCTCCTCGCGGTCGACCGTGACCTCGGCCAGCTCCTCGAAGAGGTCGTCGGGGATGCGGCCGGTGAACCAGCCGCGGAGCTTCTCCTGCTGCTCTGTCGTAATCATGTAATGACGATTACTCGGCGACTCCATGAACGCAAGGGGGTGCGGAGGAGTCAGCCGAGAGCTCAACCGGAATGTTTCAGGCCTATTAACGAAGCGGTGGGAATCGGCCACTTGGCCGCTTCGGGCGATCAAGAACCGCTCAGTTCCGGGGTTCAGGCATTCGAATTCCGTGACTTCGCGCCACTGATTCAATACGCAAGGTTACTGAAACGCATGGGGTCGAGGTGAGTTTCCGCCGCGGACTCGGCAGACTCGCGCTCGCCGGTCCGGCACCACCCATGAACGGACCGGTACACCCTCGAATCCAGCGGAAGGATGCACACCATGCGGAACCCCGCACGCTGGGCAGCCACCCTCGCCCTGACCGCCACCGCCCTCGGCGCACCCCTGACCGGGACGGCGGCAGCCGCCCCGGCCTCGCTCTACGCACCCTCGGCCCTGGTGCTCACCGTCGGCCACGGCGAGAGCGCCGCCGTCGCGACCCCGCAGCGGGCGGTCACCCTCAACTGCGCCCCGACGGCCTCGGGCACCCACCCGGCCGCCGTCCAGGCCTGCGCCGAGCTGCGCGCCGCGGGCGGCCCCGACGGGCTCGCACCGGCATCGGACGTCCGGTGCACCAAGGAGTACGACCCCGTCGTCGTCACCGTCGACGGGGTGTGGCAGGGCAAGCGGGTCTCCTACGAACGGACCTTCGGCAACGCGTGCGTGAAGGACTCCTACGGGAGCAGCGTCTTCGCGTTCTGATGGACCGGGATCGCGTGGGCCCCGCGCGCAACGAAAGCGGCCCGCGGATGGGGAGTGCGAGCCCCTGTCGCGGGGTCACCGGCGATCTCGTACCGGGGGCCGGCGGGCGGAGTGGGGCCGCCCGCCGGCCTTCGGGGTCACTCCCGCCCCTCTCCGGGAACACCGGAGAGGGGCGGGAACCGTTTCCACAGCCCCGCGCCGATCAGCAGCCGGCGTATGCGCGGCTGGTCGCAGACGACGCGCAGCCGGCCGCCGCGCTCCCGGACCCGCGCCTCGGCCCGGCACAGCACGCGCAGCCCGGAGCAGTCGAAGAAGTCCACGTGCCGCAGATCGACCAGTACGTCCGGCCGCGGGCCCGTGGTCGCCGCGTCCAGATGCTCCGCGAGGAACCCCGCGGTCGCCAGATCGATCTCGCCCAGGACCTCGACCACGGTGAACCCTCCCTCGGCCCGGGTACGGGCATGGGCGTTCGCCGCGGGAGGTTCGTGGGCGCCGTCCTCCGCAAACCGGGTCATGGCCGCTCCACCTCGGCAAGGGGCGCTTTCGATCCCGGTAGTTACCCCGACGCGATGGCGAACATCCCTGGAGCGCGACCCGCAAGAGCGGGTTCACCCGACCTGGTGAACTAGGGCGGAACGGCTTGACTTTCGGGGCCGGGTGGCGTGCGCGATTGCGACGGTCAGCTCGTCGCCGCGGCGATCCGGAGCGGCGTCACCGCCTCCGGCGGGGCCACCGCCTCGTTGAGCCGGTTGACCTCCGCCCACCAGGACGCCCCGTCCTCTATGTGCCGCAGCAGTACACCCTCACGGATCGCCCAGGGGCAGATCGTGACGGTCCTGAGCCCGGTCAGCTTCATCGCGGTGTGTCCGACCACCGCTCCGGCCAGGCTCTGCCGGGCCCGCGGCGCGGAGATACCGGGCAGCAGGGCGCGTTCGGCGGGCGGCAGCGCGGCCAGCCGTTCGACGGCCGTGCGCAGGTCCCCGCGGTCCAACTGCCGCTCCACGAACGGCCCGTGGCGTCCGGGCAGGGCTCCGCACAGCCGTCCCAGCTGCTGGAAGGTGCGGGAGGTGACCACCGCGGAGCGCGGCCCCTCCCAGCGGATCCGGGCGGAAACGTCCCGGAGCTGGTGGCGGACCTTGCGGCGCAGCGCCCGCACCTGCTCCCACGGGGGCGCGTCGTCGTCCGGGAAGAACTCGTGCGTCAGCCGCCCGGCCCCCAGGGGCAGCGAGGCCACGAAGTCCGGCAGCCGCCCCCGCCCGAAGGCCACCTCCAGGGAACCGCCCCCGATGTCCATCAGCGCGAGCGGCCCGGACCGCCAGCCCATCCAGCGGCGCGCCGCCAGGAACGTCAGCTCGGCCTCGACCTCGCCCGGCAGGGTGCAGAGGTCGACCCCGGTCCGCTTGCGGACGGCGCGCAGGACCTCCTGGCGGTTCGGGGCGCTGCGGACCACGGCCGTCGCGAACGCCACCGGGCCGGCCGCCCCCCACCTCGCGGACGTCCGGCTCGCCTCCGCGACCGCCTCGACCAGCCGCTCGACGTCCTCCTCGGGGATGTCGGTCCCGGGCCGCACATGCTCCGACAGCCTCAGCCGCCACTTGGCGGTGTGGACCGGCAGCGGCACCCCGCCCTCGGCGTCCGCCACCACGAGCCGCACCGTGTTCGAGCCCACGTCCACCACGCTGATCCGCATGGCCCGGTGGGTACCCATTTCCACGCCGTTCAACGCCCGGCAGACCTGACGCGGGGGAGTGAGCCGAGGCGTCCGGCCGGCACCGCGCGCCGGCAGCGGTGGTACGCGTCGCACACGGAAGCCCCCCCCATGCGAGAGGGGCCGCCGTCTCCCTGCTGACGGCGGCCCCTCGGGCCGGGGCGGCTCAGGCCCTGGCGGATCGTGTCGGGGCGATCACATGTGGACGACCGGCGCGGCGTCCGGGTCCTGCTCCGGCACCCCGCGGCGGAAGAGCAGGAAGGCGATCAGCGCACCCGCGGCGAACAGGCCCGCCGACCACCAGAAGGCGGTCGTGTAGCTCTCGATCGTCGCCCGCGCCTGCACCAGCTTGCTGGTCGCGTCCTTGCCGGCCAGGTAGTTCGTCGCGGCGCTCGCGGCCAGGGTGTTCAGCAGCGCCGTACCGATGGAACCGCCCACCTGCTGCATGGCGTTGACCGTGGCGGAGGCCACGCCCGCGTCCTCGGCCGTCACCCCGCCCGTGGCCAGCTGCATGGCCACGGGCATCACCAGGCCGAGTCCGAAGCCGGTCACGATCAGCTGCGGGAGCACCGCGCTCAGGTAGCTGGAGCCCACGCCGATCCCGGTCAGCCAGGCCATGCCGACCGCGGCGACCGCGAAGCCCAGCGGGACGGCCACCTTCGGGCCGATGCGCGGCAGCAGGACCGTGGTGCCCAGCTGCGCCCCCACCATCAGGGCGCCGACCATCGGCAGGAACGCCAAGCCGGTCTTTGTCGGGCTGAAGCCGAGGTTCAGCTGCAGGTAGTAGGTAAGGAACAGGAACACCCCGAACATGCCGCCGGCCGAGATCAGCACGGCGAGGAACGAGGCCGCGCGGTTGCGCTCGAGCAGGATGCGCAGCGGCAGCAGCGGATGCGCGGCACGCGTCTGCCACCAGGCGAAGGCCGCCAGCAGGACACCGCCCGCGATCAGGAAGCCCCAGGTCAGAGCGGAGCCCCAGTCGTGCGTCTCGGCGTTGGAGAAGCCGTAGACCAGCGAGAACAGAGCGGCGGCGACCAGCACGGTACCCGGCACGTCCAGCTTGCCGGTCCGGTCGTCACGGTGGTTGGTCAGCAGGATCCAGCCGCCCACGAAGGCGACGACCGCGATCAGTACGTTCACGTACAGCGTCCAGCGCCAGTCGAACGCGTCGGTCAGCACACCGCCGAGCAGCAGCCCCACCGCACCGCCGGCACCGGCGATGGCGCCGTAGACGCTGAACGCCTTGGCGCGCTCCTTGGCGTCGGTGAACGTGGTGTTGAGCAGGGACAGCGCGGCCGGGGCGAGCAGCGCGCCGAAGACACCCTGCAGGGCACGGGCGGTGACCAGCATGCCGAAACCGTTGGCGGCACCGCCGAGCGCGGAGACGCCGGCGAAGCCGACCACACCGATGAGGAAGGCCGTCTTACGGCCGAACAGGTCGGCTATGCGACCGCCGAGCAGCAGCAGGGAGGCGAAGGCCAGCGCGTACGCGGTGACGATCCACTGCCGGTTGCCGTCGGAGAACCCGAGGTCGGCCTGGGCCGACGGCAGGGCGATGTTCACGATGGTCGCGTCCAGCACCACCATCAGCTGCGCGACGGCGACGACCGCGAGGATCCACCATCGCTTGGCCGAGGGCGCGTCGGGCGCCTCGACGACGCCCGTGGGGGCGCTGTCGGTCAGGGTCTTCTGGGACATGGGAGAACCACTCCAGGGAAGTCGTTCGGGGTAGCGGAGAACGACGAAACCAAGAACGAAACGGTTTCGTACACCAGAAGGCTAGACCCTTTCTCAGCGAAACGGCAACGTTTCGCTTCATGTGGCGTCCCTCTCACCGGTCGGACGCCGCCGCGGCGAGACGGCGTCGTACGATCCCGGGAAACCGCCCCCGAAGGACTGATCCCATGGCCGCTGACCTCACCGGCACCTGTCTGACCGTGGATGACGGCCGCGTGGCCGTCCGCTTCGACCGGGTCTACGACCACCCGGTCGAACGCGTCTGGCAGCTCGTCACGGACGCCGGGGAACTCGCCCACTGGTTCCCGTCCCGCGCCGAGATCGACCCGCGTCCGGGCGGGACGATCACCTTCGGCGGAGACCCGAACATGCCGGAGTCCACGGGCCGGGTGCTCGCCCTCGACGAACCGCGCCGGCTGTCCTTCGAGTGGGGCGGCGACGAACTCCACTTCGACCTGGAGGCACTGGACGACCGGCGCACCCGCTTCACCCTCACCAACGTCCTCCGGACCCCCGACACGGCCGCCCGCAACGCCGCCGGCTGGGAGGTCTGCCTGGCCGCCCTGGACGCGAGGGCGCGGGGCGAGAGGCCCGAGGGGCCGCACACCGGTCCGGGCACGGCCTGGAAGGAGTTCTACGAGGGCTACCTCCGGGCGGGTGTGCCCTCCGGCGCCCCCGTCCCCGGCCTGGACTGACCCCTCACGCCAGCTGCCGGCGCACCAGCTCGTGCAGCCGTCCGCCCGTGTCCGCGAGGAGCTGCGCGGGCGGGCCCTGCTGGGCCACCTTGCCGTCCTCCATGACGATCACACGGTCGGCGTCCAGGACCGTGGAGAGGCGGTGCGCGATGACGACACGGGTGGCGTTGAGGGCCTTGGTCGACTCGATGACCGTGCGCTGGGTCTCGTTGTCGAGGGCGCTGGTCGCCTCGTCGAAGAAGAGGATGCGCGGCCGGCGGATCAACGCCTGGGCGATCATGAGCCGTTGGCGCTGACCGCCGGAGACCGCTCCGCTGCCGGAGACGATGGTGTGCAGACCCATCGGCATCCGCTTGATGTCCTCCGCCAGCCCCGCCATCTCGGCCGCCGCCATCGCCTCCTCCGGCGTGTACGGCTCGGTGCCGCAGATGACGTCCAGGATGGAGCCGGTGAACGGCTGCGCGTGCTGGAGCACCACACCGCACTGCCGGCGCACGGCCGACTGGTCGAGCGCGCCCAGGTCCTGGCCGTCGTACAGGACACTGCCCGAGACCGGCTTGTCGAAGCCGATCAGCAGCCTCAGCAGGGTGGACTTGCCGCAGCCGCTGGGGCCGACGATCGCCACGAACTCGCCCGGGCGGATCTCGAAGGACACGTCGTCGAGGACGAGCGGCCCGTCGTCCGCGTACCGGAAGGCGAGCCGGCGTGCCTCGATCGCGCCCGTGAGCGGCCCGGGCCGGGTGCTCGCCGCACGCACCTCCGGCGTCGCCTCCAGGACCGGCTTGATCTCCTCGAACAGCGGCAGCGCCGCCACCGCCGACACGAACGCGCCGGTCAGCTGGGTGACCGAGGTCAGCAGCATGGTCACCGAGGTGTTGAAGGTGAGGAACGCGGCCGCCGACATCACACCCCGCGCGGGGCCGGCCAGCAGCATGAACATCAGCAGGGTGCACACGGGCAGATAGACCGCGCCCATCACCGTGGTGAGGTTCTTGATACGGCCGACCTTCTGCTGGAGCTCACGGCTGCGGGCGAACTCGGCGGCCCAGGCCGCGTAGGCATAGTTCTCGGCCGCGGCGACGCGTAGCTTGGGCAGGCCGCGCAGCGTCTGGAACGCCTGGTTGTTCAGCTTGTTGTTGAGGACGACGAGCTTGCGCTGCCAGCGCACCTGCCACAGCCCGAGCCCCAGGAACGCGCCCGCGATCACGACGAGCATCCCGATCGCAGCGAACGCCATGGACGGGCTGTACCAGAACAGCAGTCCCAGGTTCATCGCGCCGACGGTCACCGACTGCGCGACCACGGGCCCGATCCCCGCCATCATCCGGCGCATGGCGCTGATGCCCATCGCCGCACTGGCCAGCTCACCGGTGGAGCGTTCGGTGAAGAACTTCGTCGGCAGCCTCAACAGCCGGTCCCAGACGGCCGGTTGGAGCGTGGACTCGATCCGGCCCTCCAGCCGGAGGATGGTCAGGTTCTCCAGCAGCATGAAGGCCGCCGCCACCACGCTGGTGAGCATGACGGCCAGACACACCTGTGCGATCAGGCCCGTCTGCGCCCTCGGCACGAACTCGCCGAGCACCTTGCCGGTCGCGATCGGCACCAGCGCGCCGACGGCCACCGTCACCAGACCGCTCATCAGCAGATTGGTGAGGTCACCACCGGTGCCCCGCATACTGAACCGCAGCAACCGCAGGGGGCTCAACGTCCGTTCGGGCAGCGGCCGGTAGAACATCACCGCGCGCGGCTCGAACTCCTCCGCGTTGGCCTTCTCGATGGGTGTCTCGCGTCCCGTCGCCGGCTGCACGGCCACATAGCCGCCGCGCCGCCACAGCAGCGCCACCGGCGCACCGGACAACGCCCGGTGACCGACCAGCGGTCCGATGTTGTCCCGCCACCAACGCCCGTCCAGGCGTACGGCCCTGGTCCGCACCCGGGACGCGACGGCCACCCGCTCGATCGGGTCGATCCGGTCGCTCTCCGTGCCGCTCTGCGCCCGCTCGGCCAGCGTGATCCCGGCCGCCTCGGCGACCAGCTTGCAGGCCGCGTAGCCGGCGTCCGCGTCGGCGGCCGTCGCGCGTTTGGCCGAGGACTTCCCGATGGAGGCCAGCAGCGTCCGATCGGCCTGGGCGCGCACCGCCTCACCGGCCTTGATACCGGCGGCCGTCCGGGTCTCGTGGGTGCGCTCCAGCTGCTCGATCCAGCGGTCCAGCGTGGTCAGCAACCGGTACTGCTGGTCGACCATGGACTGCCAGACCGCCGGGTCCATCAGCAGATCGGCGGCCGCCTCGGCGCCGTAGAGCGAGCCGTACTGCACGCTGCCCGGCGGCACCTGCATCCAGAACACGTCGTCGTCGGTGACCTCGTGGGACGAACCCTCGGTGGCCATCGGCGCCTGGAAGAGGACGGAGAGGGCGCGGCCGACGCCGAGGGCGAGCGCGTATTCGAGGGGGCTGGTCGTCGGCGGTACGTACTGTGCGTTGCCGTACTCGTCGTAGGACCAGGTCTGGGTGTCGGCCGTCTGGTACAGCTCGCGCAGACCGATGCGGTGGACGGCGCAGTCCCTCAACGGGCGTGCCACCAGGGTGTGTTGAGGGCCCGGGACCGGGCCGAGGATCAGCGAGCCCGCCTCCAGCCGGCCGAGGTGGTGCCAGTGACCCTGCTGTACGGCGTCCACCGCGAACAGGTCGAGGCTGCCCGCCGCGACCAGCCACAGCACCTGCGGGCCCTCCAGGTCGAGCCGGGTCAGGCCCGAGCAGTCGACATAGGTGCCCATGGAACCGAGGGCGCCGAGAACGAGGTCGCCCTCGTGTGCGGTCGTCATCTCATCGCTCCCTGACCAGCGCCGCGTACGCGCCGCCGCGCGTCACCAGGTCCTCGTGCCGTCCGCGTTCCACGATCGTGCCGTGCTGCAGTACGACGATCTCGTCGCTGTCGCGCACAGTGCTGAGCCGGTGCGCGATCACCACACAGGCGCAGCCGCGCCGCCGCAGGTTGTCCATCACGACCTGCTCGGTCTCCGCGTCCAGCGCGCTGGTCACCTCGTCCAGGACCAGGATGCTGGGGCCGCGCACCAACGCCCTCGCGATCTCCAGGCGTTGGCGCTGCCCGCCGGAGAAGTTGCGGCCGTCCTGCTCGACCTTGCTGTGGATGCCGCCGGGGCGGCGCATCACGACGTCGTGGAGCGCCGCGTCGCGCAGCGCGTCCACCACCGCGTCGTCCGGGATCGACGGGTCCCACAGCGCCACGTTGTCGCGGACCGAGCCCTCGAAGAGGAAGACCTCCTGGTCGACGAAGGAGACCGAGGCGGCGAGCGCGCCGCGCGGGATGTCGTCCAGACGCCGGCCGTCGATGCGGATCACGCCCTCCCACGGCGTGTACAGGCCCGATATGAGCCGTGACACCGTCGACTTGCCGCTGCCCGAGCCGCCGACCAGCGCGACCTGCTGGCCGGGGCCGACGGTCAGGTCGAAGCCCGTGAGCAGGGGCTTGTCGAGCGGGTTGTAGCCGAAGGTGATGTTCTGCAGCTCGACATGGCCGTGCAGACGGCGCGTGGAGTCACCCGCGCCCGGGCGGCCGTAGAGCGGGTCGGCCTGGAAGTTCTCGACGTCCTTCAGCCGGGCGACATCGGCGGCGAAGTCCTGGATGCGGCCCGCGACGCCGTTCAGCCGGGTGATCGGGGCGGTGAAGCGGGTGACCAGCGACTGGAAGGCGACCAGCAGGCCCACCGAGATGCCGCCCTCCACCGCGCGCATCCCGCCGACCCAGAGGATCACCGCGCTGTTCAGCGAGGCCAGCGTCGGCGCGACCACACCCAGCCAGGCGCTCGGCACGCCGAGCCGCTGCTGCTCCTCCAGCGTGGTGGCGTGCTGCCCCGCCCACTTGCGGAAGTAGCCGTCCTCACCGCCGGTCGCCTTCATCGTCTCGATCAACTGAAGGCCCGTGTAGGCCGTGTTGGTGAGCCGGGCGCTGTCGGCGCGGAGCTTGGCGGTGCGGGTGGCGCGCAGCCGGATGACGATCCGCATCGCGACGATGTTGAGCAGGGCGACGCCGATGCCGACGAACGTCAGCTGCGGATCGTAGGTGTACAGCAGGATCGCGTAGAGGACCACCACCACCGCGTCCACGCCCGCCGCCGCGAGGTCACGGGCCAGCGTCTCGGCCACCTGGTCGTTCGACTGGAGGCGCTGCACCAGGTCGGCGGGGGAGCGCTGGGCGAAGAACGTCACCGGCAGGCGCAGCAGATGGCGCAGGAAGCGGGCGCTGGAGAGGGTGGAGGAGATGATGCGGCCGCGCAGCAGGTTCGCCTGCTGCAACCAGGTCAGCACCACGGTGAGCGCCACGCACGCGCCCATCGACGCGAACAGCACGCCCAGCAGCGAGGTCTGATTGCCGATCAGGAACATGTCGATGTAGGTGCGGCTGAGCGCGGGCACCGCCGCGCCGACCAGCACCAGCAGCAGACTCGCCAGCACCGCGGCCGGCATCGTGCCCGCGGTGCCGCGCAGCCGGGCCGGCATCGCGCCCAGGATGCCGGGCTTGCGGCCGCCCTTGGTGAAGCCCTCGCCGGGCTCCATCACCAGCACTACACCGGTGAAACTGCCGTCGAAGTCCTCCATGGCCACGAAGCGGCGGCCCTTGCCGGGGTCGTTGATGTACACCCCGCGGCGGCCGAAGCGGCGGCCCATGCCGTCGTAGACGACGTAGTGGTTGAACTCCCAGAACAGCACGGCCGGGGTCTTCACCTCGGCGAGGGCGGCCGTGTCCATCTGCATGCCCTTGGCGGTCAGACCGTAACTGCGCGCCGCCTTCAGCAGGTTGCTGGCGCGCGAGCCGTCGCGGGAGACACCGCAGGCGATGCGGAGCTCCTCCAGCGGGACGTGCTTGCCGTAGTGGCCGAGGACCATCGCCAGGGAGGCCGCGCCGCATTCGACGGCCTCCATCTGCAGCACGGTGGGCGTGCGGACGGTTTTGGACTTCCCCGTGGGGACCGGGCGCTTGGGCGGGGCCGAGCGGCGCCGGCTCCTCGTCTCCTGTGCGGTGCTCACGGCAGCAGCCAATCGACGGGACGCTGGTCGGCCAGCCGGATGGACCCCGTGGCCGTCGTCATGGAGGTGAGGGCGAACGGCGGGCCGTCCTTCGACGACCACCGGTAACCGCTCCTGGTGGCCGACGACTTGTCCAGCTTCACCAGGACCGCCACCGGCCGGCCCTTCTTGGTGAACTGCTCGCCCAACTGGCTGTCCCCGAGGAACGCGGAGATCTGCTGGGCCGATTCGGCGGACCGGTCGACGGACTTCACATGGCCGCGCAGCACGCCGTACCGCTGGGTGGGGACCGAGGACACGGTCAGGTCGACCTCGGCGTTCGCCGGGATGGAGGCCGCGTTCTCGGCCGGCACGTACACCGTCGCGTACAGCGGGTCGGTGGCCTTGGCGACCTTCTCCACGGCGGCGACGTTCGCACCGGTCTGGATGATCTGGCCGATGGTGGCGGCGAGTCCGGTGATCCGGCCCGCCGCGACCGTCCGGACGACGGAGTCGCCCTGGGCCGTACGGACCTTCAGGACGGGGGAGTCGGCCGGCAGCCGTTCGCCCTGCCGGGCGAGGACCGCGGTGATCTGGCCCGAGACCGGACTCTGCAGGATGTAACTGCCCTCGCCGTGCGTGAGGATGGCGGGCGCGCTGACCGTGGAGGCCACCGAACCGGTCACCGCCCACACGGACGCGGCGGCGACGGCGACCACCGTCACGGACAGCACGAGCCAGCCCTGCGGGCGGGCGAAGCGCACCGGAAGGTCGAGCTCCTCCGGTGACTGGAGCTTGGCGAGGGCCTGTTGGCGGAACTGCACGGAACTTTCCCTCACCTGAAAACGAGGAAGGACCGGCTCGCACGAGCCGGCTGACGCACGACGACCGAAGGCCCCGGAGCCGGTGAATGGCTCCGGGACTCGACGATCACAAAAGCTGCGATCAGATCACAGGGTCTGCGATCAGAGACCGGCGACCAGGTTGGTGACCGGGGCGGTGTTCAGGCCGGTCACACCCTCGACCGTGCCGACGACCGTGTCGACCAGGCCGGAAACCGGGGCGATGCCGTCCACCAGGCCGGTGACGGTGCCGAGGGCGTTCACGGACAGGCCGCCGGAGACGTTGTCGAGCTCGGCGTCGGAGATCTCGACGGTCTCAACCTGGGGGGTGGAGTTCATGGTGGAACTTCCCTTCATATGGATATTCACAAGGGGGGAGCGGCCCCTTTGGGGACGGCCGCGACCGCGAGCGCCTGGCGCCCGTCTCCGGGAACCCTTCACGGCCCCCGCGGTGCGATGGATCAAAGCACGCCCCGGGCGCGCCCTTCCAATCAACCAACCGTCTCACCAGGCAACTTCAGCCCCCACCGCACCGATCCGTGCAGGCTCCTGCACGCCTCGGCGGCAAGTTCTTCACATGCGTCACGGCATCGGCCCGTACCGGCTCTTGCTGATCGCGAGGCGAATCCGACACTCCGCCCCAATGGCGTGGCGGCCCCGGCGCACTTGTGCAGAAGCCCCGCGCACGGTGACTTCGTTGCGCATTCCATGTGCAGATTCTCTGGAGCCGGGATTCAAGGCGGTGTTCACGACGGACCGCTGTCGGCCGGCTGCGGACCGTGTCAGCCCAGAAGCGCGTACACGGTGCTCGCCCGGGCCGCGAGTTCGCCCGTCCCGTCGTCGGTCATGGTGATGTCCGCGAACGCCGTGCGCCGGCCCAGCTTGGTGAGCACCGCCTCGATCAGGACATCCGAACCGGTCACCGCGCGCTGGAACGACGTGGACTGCTGGACCGTCGTCATGGGTCCGTACGCCCCGCGCGCCGCCGACACCGCGATCACGGTGGCGGTGTCCGCGGCGGCCATCAGCGCCTGTCCCGACAGTCCGCCGCCCTCCCGCGACAGCCGGTCCGACCAGGGCAGACGCAGCAGCGCGCGGTCGTGGCCGACGCTCTCCACGCGCAGTCCCAACTCGAGGACCCAAGGGGCGAAGTTGGCGGAGAGGATCTTGTCGGCTTCGGCGGTGGTCATCGTCATATGGGCGATTGTTCCCCGGGCCGCCGAGTAAGAAGCGGGTCATGGCCGATTCGGCGTTGCGCAAAGCGAGTTGGCAAACGGAGTTGAACGCACCGCGTGGCCCGTGCGTACCAACAGCCATCCAGGCGCCCAGAACGACAGCAGCTGCCGAACGGCGGCACACACACTCCGGTCCCCCAGGAGGTCGAGTAGTTTGAGTCACAAGCGAATTCCGAAGCGCAAGGCCGCGATCGCGGCGGGCAGCGTCGTGGCGCTCGGCGCGGCCGCACTTCTGCTTCCGCACGCCAACGCGTCCCAGGACGGGGCGACGACCAACGCCGCCCCCAAGACCCTGAAGGCGACCGACGCCTCGGATCTCGCCGCGCAGCTCCAGGACCTGCTCGGGCAGGCCTTCGCCGGTTCCTACTACGACTCGGGCACCCAGCAGCTCGTCGTGAACGTCATATCCGGCGACAACAACAACGTGGTCGTGCAGGCGGAGAAGGCGGGCGCCAAGGTCCGCGAGGTCAAGAACAGCCTCCCCGCGCTGAAGGCCGGCGCGAAGACCCTGGCCGCCAAGGCGACCATCCCGGGCACGGCCTGGGCGATCGACCCGAAGACCAACAAGCTCGCCGTCAGCGCGGACTCCACGGTCACCGGCGCCGAATGGAACAGACTGACGTCGACGGTCAAGAGCCTCGGCGCCGACATGGCGACGGTGAAGCGGACCTCCGGCACCTTCAAGACCCTGGTCTCGGGCGGCGACGCCATCTTCGCCCAGGCGGAGGGCGGCACGGTCCGCTGCTCCCTCGGCTTCAACGTGACCGCCGGCGACGGCTCCCCGGCCTTCCTGACGGCCGGTCACTGCGGTGTGGCCGCCAAGCAGTGGTCGGACTCCGAGACCGGACAGCCCATCGCCACCGTCGACCAGGCCACCTTCCCCGGCGCCGGCGACTTCTCCCTCGTCAAGTACGACGACGCCACCACCCAGGCGCCGAGCGAGGTCAACGTCGGCAACGGCCAGACCGTCCAGATCACCGGGGCCGCGGACGCGACCGTCGGTGAGCAGGTCTTCCGGATGGGCAGCACCACCGGTCTGCACGACGGCCAGGTCACCGGTCTCGACGCCACGGTCAACTTCCAGAGCGAGACGGACCCGAACGGTGTCGACACCGTCACCGGGCTCATCCAGACCAACGTCTGCGCCGAGGCCGGTGACAGCGGTGGCTCCCTGTTCACCCAGGACGGCAGCGCGGTCGGCATGACCTCCGGCGGCAGCGGCGACTGCACCGCCGGCGGCGAGACCTTCTTCCAGCCGGTGACCACGGCACTCCAGGCCACGGGCGCGACGCTGGGCGACGGCGGCGCGGGTGCGGGCGCGGGTGACCAGGGCGCCTCGGCCGACCCGTCGGCCTCGGCGACCGACGGCGCCGGAGCCGGCGACCAGGCGGGCGGCGGCGACGCGGTGGGCGGCAGCGCCGACCCGTCGGCCACCGACGGCACCGGCGACCAGTCGGGCCAGGGCGTGGGCGACCAGTCCGGTCAGGGAGTCGGCGACCAGTCCGGTCAGGGCACCGGCGACCAGTCGGGTCAGGGCGTGGGTGACCAGTCCGGCACCGGCGACCAGTCCGCCAACGACGGCTCATCGGTGAACCAGTCCCACTGACGTCCTCACCCCCGACCGACGGCGTCCGGCCCGGCCCTCCCACCGGAGGACCGGGCGGAGTTGGCCGCAGCCCGCACGGCCAGCACACGGCTCCCCGACATCTGGTCCACCGGAGTGGTGGCCGTCTGGGAGAC
>NZ_JBEXCS010000082.1:0-45652 GCF_040605395.1 Streptomyces sp. NPDC005648
GCGCTGGCGGGGCTGCTGACCGGCGCCCCCGCACGCCGGGTGGTCGTCGCCGAGCCCCGCCGGATCGCGGCCCGTGCCGCCGCCCGGCGGATGGCGTGGCTGCTGGGCGAGAAGGTCGGCGAGAGCGTCGGGTACACCGTGCGCGGCGAGCGGGTGGCCGGGCCGCACGCGCGCGTGGAGGTCGTGACGACCGGTGTGCTGCTGCAGCGGCTGCAGCGGGACCAGGAGCTGGCCGGCACGGACGTGGTGGTGCTGGACGAGTGCCACGAGCGCCATCTGGACGCCGACACGGCGGCCGCTTTCCTGTGGGACGTCCGGGAGACCCTGCGGCCCGAGCTGCGCCTGGTGGCGGCGTCAGCGACGACCGACGCCGAGGGGTGGGCGGCGCTGCTCGGCGGAGCGCCCGTGGTCGAGGCGCGGGGCGTCGCGCATCCCGTCGAGGTGATCTGGTCGCCGCCGGCCCGGCCCGTGCGGCCCCCGCACGGTATGCGAGTGGACCCGGCGCTGCTCGCCCATGTGGCGTCGACGGTGCGGCGGGCGCTGACCGAGCGGGACGGGGACGTGCTGTGCTTCCTGCCCGGCGTGGGCGAGATCGCGCGCGTGGCGGGGCAGCTGGGGTCCCTGGGCGAGGTGGACGTGCTGCAGGTGCACGGTCGCGCTCCGGCCGCCGTGCAGGACGCGGTGCTGGCTCCCGGGGCGCGGCGCCGGGTCGTGCTGGCCACCTCGGTGGCGGAGTCGTCGCTCACGGTTCCGGGGGTGCGGGTGGTCGTGGACTCGGGGCTCGCCCGGGAGCCGCGTGTCGACCACGCGCGCGGGCTGAGCGCCCTGACGACGGTACGGGCCTCGCAGGCGGCCGGGCGGCAGCGTGCGGGCCGGGCCGGGCGGGAGGCGCCGGGAGCGGTGTACCGCTGCTGGACGGAGGCCGAGGACGCCCGTCTGCCACGTTTCCCGGCGCCGGAGATCAAGGTGGCCGACCTGACGGCGTTCGCCCTCCAGACGGCCTGCTGGGGTGATCCGGAAGCGTCCGGGCTGGCCCTGCTGGACACGCCGCCGGGCGGGGCGATGGCGGCGGCGAGGAACGTCCTGACGGCGATCGGAGCGGTGGACTCGGCCGGCCGGGCCACGGAACGGGGCCTGCGGTTGGCACGCCTTGGGCTGCACCCCCGCCTGGGGCGGGCCCTGCTGGACGCTCCCGGCGGTGGCGCCGAGGCGGTGGCGCTGCTGTCGGAGGAGCCCCCGAGGGAGTACGGCGACGATCTGGGGGCCGCCCTGCGGACGGCCCGGCACGGGGGTGACGCGTACGCGGGCCGCTGGCGGACGGAGGTCCGGCGCCTGCGGAGGGACGACGAGCGCGCGCCGGCGTCCGAGGCCGACGACCGGACCGTGGGACGGGTCGCCGCGCTCGCCTTCCCGGAACGGATCGCCAGGGCCGACGGCGGCTCCTACCTCATGGTGTCCGGGACCCGCGCCGAACTCGGTGACGGCAGTCCCCTGCGCGGCGCCCCCTGGATCGCCGTGGCGGTCGCGGACCGTCCCGTGGGAAAGGGGCACGCGCGTGTGCGGCTCGCCGCCGTGGTGGACGAGGACATGGCCCGGTCCGCGGCGGCCCCGCTGCGCTCCGAGGCGCAGGAGGTCCACTGGGCCGACGGGGACGTCGTCGCGCGGCGGGTGGAGCGCCTCGGGGCGATCGAGCTGGCGACGCGCCCCCTCGAGGACGCCGACCCGGCCCTCGTACGAGAGGCGCTGCTCGAAGGGCTGCGGCAGGAGGGGTTCGGGCTGCTGCGGTGGTCGCCCGACGCGCTCGTGCTGCGGCAGCGGCTCGCGTTCCTGCGGCTGCGGCTGGGTGAGCCCTGGCCGGATGTCTGCGACGAGGCGCTGCACGCGCGCGTGGACGAGTGGCTGGAGCCGGAGCTCGGCCGGGCCCGGCGGCGGGCCGACCTGGCGCGGATCGAGGCGGGGCAGGCGCTGGGCCGTCTGCTTCCCTGGGCGTCCGGGGAGGCCGGGCGGCTGGACGAGTTGGCGCCGGAGCGGATCGCCGTACCCAGTGGGTCGCGGATCCGGATCGACTACGGCAACCCGGAACAGCCGGTTCTGGCCGTGAAGTTGCAGGAGATGTTCGGGCTGCACGAGTCGCCGGCGGTCGCGGGGGTGCCGTTGCTGGTGCATCTGCTCTCCCCCGCCGGGCGGCCCGCCGCCGTCACCGCCGATCTGGCCTCCTTCTGGAGGGACGGATACAGGGGAGTGCGGGCCGAGCTGCGGGGCCGCTATCCGAAGCATCCGTGGCCCGAGGACCCCGCGACCGCGGAGCCGACGCGGTACACCAACGCGCGGCTCAGGCGGTGACCGGTTCCGGCGTCTCGGACTCGGCCGGTTCGGGGTCGGCCGGGCGGCGGCCGCGGGCCTCCAGATAGAGCGAGAGGGCCAGCAGGAGCACGCCCAGGGTCAGAAAGCCCCAGGGCAGGTACGAGGTCATCAGGAGGACCAGGGTGCGGTTGTGCTTGACGAGCGCGAGCGTGTGCCGGGTGTAGTCCTCGCGCATCTTGACGTCGCCCGCGAAGGCGGTGACCTTCGCCCGGCCGCCGAGGAGGGTGCCACCGCGGAGCTCCTCCTTGTGGAGTTCCTCGCCGTAGACGGGGGCGCCGGTGACCGGTTCGACCCAGAATTTGCGGACCGTGGTGTACCAGCGGGTGGTGCCGGTCTTGGCCACCGATTCGGGGGTGATGCCCTTGACCGGCATGACCTTCGGGAAGGTGACCTTGGTCCACGGGATGGTCTGTTCGAAGTAGTAGACCGTCAGGCCGCGGAAGTTCCGTGTGCCCTCGTAGTGGATGGGGTTGGTGGTGCGGGTCTGGGCGTCGAAGTACTCGTAGTCCCGTTTCTGGGTCAGGAAGGGCCACTTGAACTCGATGCCGGTCCGCTTGACCGGGTCGCCGTCGACCATCTCGCCGGTGGCGTGGACGGGAGCCTGGCTGTGGGCGTCGAAGATGTAGCGCTCGGGGATCTGGGAGACCATCTTGCCGTCGGGGCCCTGGACGTAGGAGAGGCCGTCCCAGACGACGACGTCGCGGCCCGTCGCCCTGTCGACCTTCTTCGCCGCCGCCACATCGCCCTTGAGGGTCTGCACGATGGTGACCTTGGAGACCTTGCGGGCCTTCATCGTGCCGTAGTCGAGGAGGGTGGCGCCCTTCGCCTCCAGGACCATGTCCTGGTACTGGTTCGCCGGGATCTTGGCCAGGCGCGGGAAGGCGTACCAGCGCATCAGTGGGGACAGCGCCGCGAAGAACACGGCGAAGGCGAGCAGGACCAGACTGGCCTTGCGGCGCATCTCGGCCTCCCGGGCGGACGGCTGGCGGACGGCTAGGGGTGGGCGGGCACCGTCGTCAGCAGCGGTTTCGGGGACGTCTTCCCCGTCGGTGTCCCCATCGCGGTGACGGTGAGGACCAGTGCGAACGCGAGGACGAGACCGGTCGCGGCGGCGATCAGAGCGCGCATGCCTGCCTCCCGACGGGACGGGGAGCCGACCGAAGCCGACTGGAGCTGATACATCGTCAGGTCCGGCACGGTAGCAACGGGTGGCCGAGATGAGAACACGTTGCACACGACGACGGCGCCCCTCGGGTGAGGGGCGCCGTCGTCGTGTGGAGAACGCCTGGTGGACGAGGCCTGCGAACCGAGGCCCGCGGACCGGGACCTACGAACTCGCGCTCGCCGAGGGGCTGGGCGACGGGCTCGGTGAGGTGTCGGCGGCGGCGACCGTCAGCTCGACGTCGAGGGTGGCACCGCCGGCGGTGGTGAGGCGGAGCAGGAAGGTGCCGGTGGTGTCGTCGGCGTAGAGCTTGGGCAGCTTCAGCTTGCCGTCGGCGTCCGTGGTGAGGCCCGTGAGGGTGCGGATCGTCTTGCCGTCCGCGTCCTTGAAGTAGGGGCCCTTGTCGTTCTCGGTCGCGTCGGTCGTGGACTTGATCAGTGTGGCGGTGACCGCGACCTTGTCGGCGACGGCGCTCTGGTAGGTGGCCCGCACCTCGACCTGGTCGGCGAACTCGCCGCCCGGGGTGCAGGTGAGCGCGGTGTCACTGGTGCGGGCGAGGGTGTCGGCGACCCGCTCGGTGACCGAGGCCGTGTAGTCCAGGCCGGTGACCGCGCGGCCCACGACGGTGGCCCGGATCGTGAAGTCGCCGGTCTTCTCGCCGGCCTGGAGCGTGGGCGCGACGGCCACGCCGGAGGCGTTGGTGACGACGGCGGCGACCTTCTCGCCGCCCGTGAAGGTGGCGTCGGTGTCGCCGATGATGCTGAAGCGGACGCGCACCTTGCCGACGGCCTTGCCGGCCTCGGTCTCGGCCCTGGTGCTGATCTTCTTGGTGAACGCCTCCCCGGCCGTCGCGGTGAGCTTCGCGGTGCCCGCGTCCTCCAGGTGGTCCACCGTGTCGGTGGGCGTGGGGGACGGCGAGCCGGGCGTGCTCGGTGTGCTCGGCGTACCGGGGGTGGTCGGCGAGCCGGTGCCCGGCGTCGAGGGCGTCTTGGGCGGCGTGGGCGACGGCTTGGGGTCGGCCTTCTGGCCCTCGTCGCTGCTGTGCGACGGGAGCGTGCCGGTGCCGTCCGGGATGGAGTGGGTGCCCTTGCGGTAGTACTCCAGCCACGACAGGACGGTGTTCAGGTAGTCCTGCGAGTCGTTGTAGCTGAGGATCGCGCTGTCGAGGCCGGACCGGGTGGACATGTCCCAGTTGTTGCGGCACAGGTAGTGGGCGGCGGCGAGGGCGGCGTCGTAGACGTTGTTGGGGTCCTTGACCCCGTCGCCGTTGCCGTCGCGGCCCGCCCACGCCCAGGTGGACGGGATGAACTGCATCGGGCCGACGGCCTGGTCGTACTGGCTGTTGCCGTCGTACTTGCCGCCGTCGGTGTCCTTGATGAGCGCGAAGCCGTTGCCGTCGAGCTGCGGGCCGAGGATCGGGGTGATGGTCGTGCCGTCCGCGGTGACGTTTCCGCCGCGGGCCTGGCCGGACTCGACCTTGCCGATGGCCGCGAGCAGCTGCCAGGGCAGGTTGCAGCCGGGCTTGGCCTCCTTGAGGGCCGCCTCGGCCTTCTTGTAGGCGTCGAGGACGGTCGCCGGGATACCGGCCTCGCCGGAGCCCGTGACCACGGGCGTGCCGGTGCCGGTGCCGTCGCCCGCGCTCGGGGACGGGTTGGGGCTGTTCAGCGGCGGCAGGTCGGTGTAGTACCGCGAGTTGCCGGTGGCGGTGCCGTCGTCGGCGGTGGCTTCGGGAGACGGCTGGGCGTCCGAGGCGGTCTGTCTGCCGTGGTCGTCGACCGTGACCCCGGGCGCCTGGGACGCGGAGAGGGCCGCGACCGCGAGTGCCGCCACAGCGGTGGTCGCCGCTCCCTTGGCCAGCCTCCTGCCGAATTGCGCCGCCATAGAGTGAACCCCTCCCGTGGACGCCCGAGCGCCCGTCTGTCGTCTGTCTGCTCGTCTTGTTGTGACGATCGACCCAGGGTGCTGGTTGCCCTCGTGGGGCGAATCCGTCTTCCGCCGGGACGGCCGGCCACGCTCCCCGGCGCGGCGGCCCAGGCGACCCTACGACAACTTCTTTGCCATGGGCACCCGTTCGTGCCCGTTATTCACCGGTTGGCCATCTTCGGCCGGTGGCCCGGCCGGGCCCGCATACTGGACCGGAGCGATCACCCGGGCCGAGGTCTTGCCCAACGTCCCCTTGGAGGAGCCCCGTTGCCGTTCACCCTGAGCCACGCGGCGGCCGTCCTGCCCGCCGTGCGCACCGACGGCGGCGGCCGGGGGCGGCTGATTCCGGCCGTCCTGGTGGCCGGTTCCTTCTCTCCCGACATGCCCTATTTCGCGGCGAGTGCGATCCCCGGGGCGATGGAGTTCGGCAGTGTCACCCACTCCTTCCCGGGCGTCGTCACGGTCGACGTGGCCATCGCGTGGGCGCTGGTGGGTCTGTGGCTGCTGATCCGTGAGCCGCTGGTGGCCCTGCTGCCGAGGGCCTGGCAGCCCCGCCCGGCCGCCCTGCTGCGCTGCGGCACGCCCCGCGCGCGGCTGCGGCCCTCGCTGCTGCTGCGGTGGTACGCGTCGGCAGCGCTGGGAGCCCTGACCCATGTGGTGTGGGACGCGTTCACCCACCACGACCGGTGGGGCGTACGGCTGTTTCCGGTGCTGAACGACACGGTCGCCGGCTCGCCCCTGTACTGGTTCATGCAGTACGGGGGCTCGGTGGTGGGCGCCGCCGTGATCGCCGGGTGGGTGGGGCGGGCCCTGCGCCGGGTGGTCCCGGCGACCGGTCCGGTGGGGGTCGCGGCCCTGTCGGTGCGGGACCGGCTGCTGGCCGGGGTCGTGATCGGCGGGTGCGCGCTCGTGGTCGGGGTGGAGCGGGCGGCCCGGTGGTGGGCCTACTGGCGGGCCACGGCTAAGCCCTGGGAGCTGATCGCGCCGCTGTGCTTCGGGGTGGGCGCGGGCCTCGTGCTGGGGCTGCTGCTGTACGTCGTCGGGATGCGGGTGTGGCGTCCGGCGGCGGCCGCTGCGGAGCCCGAGCGGGTCAGCGTGGGGCAGGGCCGTCCCGGCGGTCGCTGAGGAGTCGGTCGACCAGGCCTGCGGCGTGGCTCCAGCCCAGCTCGGCCCAGAGACGCCAGGCGGGGGGCTCCGCGGCGGCGGTGAGTCTTTGGCGCAGGGCGCCCGCGGTGCAGTGGGCCGTGCGGCGCAGGGCCGTGGCGAGGTCGGCGGGGATGCGGGCACTGCTCGCGTCGGCCGCGAAGACCGGGACCGGGGAGCGGGGCGGGCAGGGGGGCGTGTCGGTGTCCGCCCGCACTGACGCCGTCCGGCGGTGGAGCATGCGTATACCCATGCCCGCATCCTTACGGTACAAGGGTGTGCGGGGCCTCTTCGCGAGGGCCACGGGAGTGACCCGACCGCGGGGTTCCGGCCGGTTCGGTACCGCCGGAACCCACCGTGACGGCTCAGTGGGCGGCCGACTCCCAGTCCGCGCCCACGCCCACCGAGACCCCCAGCGGCACCCTCAGACGCACCGCGTCCGACATCTCGCGGCGGACGATGTCCTCCACCGTCCCGCGCTCGCCCGGAGCGATCTCCAGGACGATTTCGTCGTGGACCTGGAGGAGCATGCGGGACGTCAGGCCGGCCTCGCGCAGGGCGCCGTCCACACGGAGCATGGCGAGCTTGACGATGTCGGCGGCCGTGCCCTGGATGGGGGCGTTGAGGGCCATCCGCTCGGCGGCCTCACGGCGCTGGCGGTTGTCGCTGTTGAGGTCGGGGAGGTAGCGGCGGCGGCCGAAGAGGGTGGCCGTGTAGCCGGTCGCCCGTGCCTCGTCGACGACCCGGCGCAGATAATCCCGGACGCCGCCGAAGCGCTCGAAGTAGGCGTCCATCAGCGCCCTGGCCTCACCCGCTTCGATGTTCAGCTGCGCCGAGAGGCCGAAGGCCGACAGTCCGTACGCGAGGCCGTACGACATCGCCTTGATCTTGCGCCGCATCTCCGCGTCGACATGGTCCCGGTCGACCGCGAAGACCTGGGAGGCCGCCGTGGTGTGCAGGTCCTCGCCGGAGGTGAACGCCTCGATCAGACCCGCGTCCTCGGAGAGATGGGCCATCACACGGAGTTCGATCTGGCTGTAGTCGGCGGTCATGAGGGATTCGAAGCCCTCGCCCACCACGAAGCCCCGGCGGATCGCGCGGCCCTCGTCGGTGCGGACCGGGATGTTCTGCAGATTGGGGTCGGTGGAGGAGAGGCGCCCCGTGGCGGCGACCGTCTGGTTGAAGGTGGTGTGGATACGGCCGTCGGCCGCGATCGTCTTGATCAGGCCCTCGACGGTGACCCGGAGCTTCGCCTGCTCGCGGTGACGGAGCATGATCACCGGGAGTTCGTTGTCCGTCTGGGTGGCGAGCCAGGCCAGCGCGTCGGCGTCCGTGGTGTAGCCGGTCTTCGTCTTCTTGGTCCTGGGCAGGGCCAGCTCACCGAAGAGGACCTCCTGGAGCTGCTTGGGCGAGCCCAGGTTGAACTCGTGGCCGGCCGCCGCGTGCGCCTCCTTCACCGCCTGCTGGACAGCGCCCGCGAACATCTGCTCCATGGCCTCCAGGTGCGCCCGGTCGGCCGCGATGCCGTGCCGCTCCATGCGGGCGAGCAGGACGGAGGTGGGCAGCTCCATGTCGCGGAGCAGGTCCGCGGCGCCGACCTCCTGGAGGCGGTCCGTGAAGGCCTCGCCGAGGTCCAGCACCGCGCGGGCCTGGATCATCAGGGCCTCCGCCTCGGCGCCGTCGTCCGTGCCGAAGGCCAGCTGGCCGTCGGCTGCGGCGGCGGGGGCCAGCTCACGGCCCAGGTACTCCAGGGACAGCGCGTCCAGGTCGAAGGAGCGGCGGCCCGGCTTGACCAGGTAGGCGGCGAGCGCGGTGTCCATGGAGACTCCGGCGACGCTCCAGCCGTGCTCGGCGAAGACCCGCATCGCGCCCTTGGCGTTGTGCAGCACCTTGGGCTTCGCCTCGTCGGCCAGCCAGCCGGCGAACGCGGTCTCGTCGGCCTCGTCCAGCTGGGACGGGTCGAACCAGGCGGCGGGGCCGTCGCCCGTGGCGAGCGCGACCTCGGCGACCGAGCCGGTGCCCAGCGCCCAGGTGTCGACGGTGGCGACACCGAGGGTGCCGGCGTCGTGGCCGGCGAGCCAGGGCGCGAGTTCGCCGGTGCCGAGCACCTTGCCGTCCAGCTCCACGCCGTCCGCGACCACCGGGGTCTCCTCGGCCTCCGCCGCGCCCGGGTCGACGGCGAGCAGGCGCTCGCGCAGGGAGGGGTTCCTGATCTCCAGGGTGTCCAGGACCATCGCCAGGCCCTTGCGGTCGTACGGCGCCCGCTCCAGGTCGGCGACCGTCTTCGGCAGCTCGACCGTGCGCACCATCTCGGTGAGGCGGCGGTTGAGCTTGACGGCCTCCAGGTGCTCGCGCAGGTTCTGCCCGGCCTTGCCCTTGACCTCCTCGACGCGCTCGACCAGGTCGGCGAAGGAGCCGAACTGGTTGATCCACTTCGCGGCGGTCTTCTCGCCGACGCCGGGGATGCCCGGGAGGTTGTCGGACGGGTCGCCGCGCAGGGCGGCGAAGTCGGGGTACTGCGCGGGCGTCAACCCGTACTTCTCGAAGACCTTCTCCGGGGTGAACCGGGTCAGCTCCGAGACGCCCTTGGTCGGGTAGAGCACCGTCGTGTGCTCGGAGACCAGCTGGAAGGAGTCGCGGTCGCCGGTGACGATCAGCACCTCGAAGCCCTCGGCCTCGGCCTGGGTGGCGAGCGTGGCGATGATGTCGTCGGCCTCGAAGCCGTCGACGGCGAACCGCGACACCTGCATGGTGTCGAGGAGTTCCCCGATCAGCTCGACCTGGCCCTTGAACTCGTCCGGGGTCTTGGAGCGGTTGGCCTTGTACTCCGTGAACTCCTCGGAGCGCCAGGTCTTGCGGGAGACGTCGAAGGCCACCGCGAAGTGCGTGGGCTCCTCGTCACGCAGGGTGTTGGCCAGCATCGACGCGAAGCCGTAGATCGCGTTCGTCGGCTGGCCCGTCGCCGTCGTGAAGTTCTCCGCGGGCAGCGCGAAGAACGCGCGGTACGCCAGCGAGTGCCCGTCCATGAGCATGAGGCGGGGCCGCTTGCCGCCGGAGGTCGTCTCGGTCTTCTTCGATGCTGTCTCTGCCACGGACCCGATCCTGCCACGTGCCACTGACAGTGGGGCCACCGCCGCACTCCCGGCCCGCCTGGCTGTCACCGCCACGTGCGAGGATCGAGACGTACCCACATGTGCAGGTGTGTGTGAAGGAGAAGGCGCCATGGCCACCAAACCGCCCAAGGGCGACCCGGTTCAGGACGCGCCCCGGGTCGCCGGGCCCCAGCACGCGGCGGCGGGGCTGCCGGCCATCGGTCACACCCTGCGCATCGCGCAGCAGCAGATGGGCGTGAAGCGCACCATGCTGACGCTGCTGAGCGTCAACCAGAAGAACGGCTTCGACTGCCCGGGCTGTGCCTGGCCCGAGCCCGACCACCGGCACAAGGCGGAGTTCTGCGAGAACGGCGCGAAGGCGGTCGCCGAGGAGGCCACCCTGCGCCGGGTCACCCCGGAGTTCTTCGCCGCGCACCCCGTCGCCGACCTGGCGGGCCGCAGCGGGTACTGGTTGGGGCAGCAGGGGCGGCTGACGCACCCCATGTACCTGCCCGAGGGCGGCTCGCACTACGAACCCGTGAGCTGGGAGCGGGCCTTCGACATCGTCGCCGAGGAGATCGCCGGGCTGTCCTCGCCCGACGAGGCCGTCTTCTACACCTCGGGCCGCACCAGCAACGAGGCGGCGTTCCTGTACCAGCTGTTCGCCCGCGAACTGGGCACCAACAACCTGCCCGACTGCTCGAACATGTGCCATGAGTCGTCCGGTTCGGCGCTGACCGAGACGATCGGCATCGGCAAGGGCAGCGTCTCGCTGGAGGACCTCTACAAGGCCGACCTGATCATCGTCGCCGGCCAGAACCCGGGCACCAACCACCCGCGCATGCTCTCCGCCCTGGAGAAGGCGAAGGCGAACGGCGCGAAGATCATCAGCGTCAACCCGCTGCCCGAGGCCGGTCTGGAGCGGTTCAAGAACCCGCAGACCCCGCAGGGCATGCTCAAGGGCGCCACGCTGACCGATCTCTTCCTGCAGATCCGCATCGGCGGCGACCAGGCCCTCTTCCGCCTCCTGAACAGGCTCGTCCTGGAGACCGAGGGCGCGGTCGACGAGGAGTTCGTCCGCGAACACACGCACGGCTACGAGGAGTTCGCCGAGGCCGCCCGCGCCGCCGACTGGGACGAGACCCTCGCCGCCACGGGTCTGACCCGCGAGGAGATCGACCGGACCCTGCGCATGGTCCTCGCCTCCGAGCGCACCATCGTGTGCTGGGCGATGGGTCTGACCCAGCACAAGCACTCCGTGCCGACCATCCGCGAGGTGGTCAACTTCCTTCTGCTGCGCGGCAACATCGGCCGTCCCGGCGCGGGCGTCTGCCCGGTGCGCGGACACTCGAACGTGCAGGGCGACCGCACCATGGGCATCTTCGAGCGCCCCGCGCCCGCCTTCCTGGACGCCCTGGAGAAGGAGTTCGGCTTCGCGCCCCCGCGTGAGCACGGCTTCGACGTCGTCCAGGCCATCCGGGCGCTGCGTGACGGCCAGGCGAAGGTGTTCTTCGCGATGGGCGGCAACTTCGTCTCCGCCTCCCCCGACACCGACGTCACCGAGGCGGCCATGCGGCGTGCCCGGCTGACCGTGCATGTCTCCACTAAGCTGAACCGCTCGCACGCGGTCACGGGCGCGCGGGCCCTGATCCTGCCCACCCTCGGCCGTACCGAGCGGGACCTCCAGGGCGGCGGCGAGCAGTTCGTGACCGTCGAGGACTCCATGGGCATGGTGCACGCCTCCCGCGGCCGGCTGGAGCCGGCGAGCACCCATCTGCTGTCCGAGCCGGCCATCGTGTGCCGGCTGGCCCGCCGGGTGCTGGGCGAGAACAGCGTGGTGCCGTGGGACGAGTTCGAGAAGGACTACGCGACCGTCCGGGACCGCATCGAGCGGGTGATCCCGGGCTTCCAGGACTTCAACGCGCGCGTGGCGCACCCCGGCGGCTTCGCCCTCCCGCACGCCCCGCGCGACGAGCGCCGCTTCCCCACGAAGACCGGCAAGGCCAACTTCACGGCCGCCCCCGTGGAGTACCCCGAGCTGCCCGAGGGCCGTCTGCTGCTGCAGACGCTGCGTTCGCACGACCAGTACAACACCACGATCTACGGCCTCGACGACCGCTACCGGGGCATCAGGAACGGCCGCCGGGTCGTGCTGGTGAATCCCGAGGACGCGGCGCGGCTCGGTGTCGCGGACGGGTCGTACGTCGACCTGGTGAGCGAGTGGAAGGACGGGGTCGAGCGGCGGGCGCCCGGCTTCCGGGTCGTGCACTACCCGACGGCACGCGCGTGTGCCGCCGCCTACTACCCGGAGACCAACGTCCTGGTCCCGCTGGACTCCACCGCCGACATCAGCAACACCCCGGCCAGCAAGTCCGTGGTCGTGCGTCTGGAACAATCGAGGACCGACTGAGCGTTTGCTCAGTCGGGTGTCCACGGCTGATCACGACGAACGGAGCACGACCCATGGGCGAGCAGCAGCATGTGAGGTTCCCGCAGGAGGTCATCGACGAGTACGCCGCGCTCGGTGTCGACCTCCCCGCCCTGTTCTCCGCGGGGCACCTGGGGACACGCATGGGCGTGGAGATCGTGGAGGCCTCCGCGGACCGGGTCGTCGGCAGGATGCCGGTCGAGGGCAACACCCAGCCCTACGGGCTGCTGCACGGCGGCGCCTCGGCCGTGCTCGCCGAGACGCTTGGCTCCGTGGGCTCGATGCTGCACGCCGGCAGCTCCAAGATCGCGGTCGGCGTCGACCTGAACTGCACGCACCACCGGGGCGTGCGCTCGGGGCTGGTGACCGGAGTGGCGACGCCCGTGCACCGGGGGCGCTCGACGGCGACGTACGAGACCGTGATCAGCGACGAGGAGGGGCGGCGGGTGTGCACCGCGCGGCTGACCTGCCTGCTGCGGGACGTGAACCCGAGCGACGCGCGGCACCTGGGCGTCACCGGCTGAGCGCGGCGCGTCCGCCCCGCCTCTGGCCCGGGGCAGGCGACAGGCCCTAGCGTCATGACATGCGAACGGGAGGAGCCACCCGGCCGGGGGCCGTACTCGGCTGCGGGCTGGCACTGGCACTGGTGACGGGCGGACTGTGCGCGGGGTGCGGAGGACCGGGCGGCCCGAGCGGCGCACGCACGGTCACGGCCACGCCCTCGCCGTCGGCCACCTCGCCCGAGGACCTGTGCACGAAGGTCGTCGCGCACTGGTCGCGCAAGGTGCTCGACAGCCACACCTACGGCGACTACCAGACCATGGGCCTGTCCAACGGCCAGTACGACATCCTGCGCGAGGTCGTGGACGACGCGCGGGCCGTCAAGAAGACGCGGGGCGCCGAGGCGGCCGACGCGCTGATCGGGCGCGAGGCGCGTGCGGGCTGCCGCGACTGGTACCGCACCGGCGGTCCGAGCAACGGACCGTGGGGATGAGCGGCGTCGGCCCCGTCGAGCCCGGCGAGGGCACCCGGGCCCGGGACACCCGGGAAGGCGCCACCGCCGTCCTCTCCCGCCCGCGCGGACGGCTCCCCCTGTGGTACGCCCGGCACCGGCGCGCCGCTCTCGCGGCCGTCCTGGCCCTCGTCCTGATCGCGGTCGGCGGCTATCTGTACCTCACCCGGCCGCACAAGCCGGCGCCCGCGGCACCGCCGTACCCCTCCCAGGCCGTGGACGTCACGTACCTCGATCCGGTGACGACTCCGAAAGGCGTACGGCCGCACAGTTTCAGCTTCGCCGTGGACCTGAGCGTGGACTCCGGGCCGCCGGTGACCGTCACCAGGATCGAGCAGCCGTACGCCGGACTGTCCCTGACCAGCGACCCCACTACACCCTTCCGGACGCGTGCGGGCAGAAGTCGCACGATCGTGATCACTATGCACGTCGCACAATGTCGAAGTGTGCCCGAAAGGGCAGGACTCCCTTTCCTGGACGTAACTCTGCGTAATACGCGTGCAATAGAGGTCCACAGTTTCATCCTGGGGTCGCGCTATGCGCAACACCTCTCCGACGCTCTTGAAGCCATCTGCAACCCCGGTTCCACGTAATTAGCAAAAGCCCCGAAGCGCCTGACACTCCCCGGCGGGTCCTGCGGGTTCTCAGAATGCGGACGGGGCGAATCGGCCGGAATTCTGCTGTACTGCCCACTGAGCACCGCTCTGCATTACCTCGTGTCATAACAAGAGAGTCACAGCCTCCCCCAGACCCTCCTCCAGGGTTCCTTGCCCCGCTTAGAGTCACGCCCAGTCACCGTGAAGCCGAAATAAACACTTCGGCCCGGCGCGGTGACTCGGCCACTTCCAGGGGGGAGGGGCCGCGCCAGGGAAAGGACTGATCGTGCGTCAACGTTCGCTCATCGCCATCACCGCCGCGCTGGCGGCGGGAGCACTCACCCTCACCGCCTGTGGTTCGCGCGACAGCGGCGACAAGAGCAGCTCCGGCAGCGGCGGCACCACCGTCACCATCGGAGTCGACGCGCCGCTGACCGGCGACCTGTCCGCTCTGGGTCTCGGCATCAAGAACTCCGCGGACCTGGCCGTCAAGACGGCCAACAAGGACAAGACCGTCGACGGCATCACGTTCAAGCTCGTCGCCAAGGACGACCAGGCGCAGGCCTCGTCCGGCCAGCAGAACGCCACCGCCCTGGTCGCCGACAAGAGCGTCCTCGGCGTGGTCGGCCCGCTGAACTCGTCCGTCGCGCAGTCCATGCAGAAGGTCTTCGACGACGCCAAGCTGGTCGAGGTCTCCCCGGCCAACACCAACCCGGCGCTGACCCAGGGCGACAAGTGGCAGACCACGAAGGTCCGCCCCTTCAAGTCGTACTTCCGCACCGCGACCACGGACGCCATCCAGGGCCCGTTCGCCGCCGAGTACATCTACAACACGGCCAAGAAGAAGAAGGTCTTCGTCATCGACGACAAGAAGACCTACGGCGCGGGCCTCGCCGCCACCTTCACCGAGGAGTTCAAGAAGCTCGGCGGCACGGTGGTCGGCACCCAGCACATCAACCCCGACACCAAGGACTTCTCCTCGGTCGCCACCCAGGTGAAGAACTCCGGTGCCGAGGCCGTCTACTACGGCGGTGAGTACCCGCAGGCCGGTCCGCTCAGCAAGCAGATCAAGGCCGCCGGCGCCAACATCCCGCTCGCCGGCGGTGACGGCATCTTCGACCCGACCTTCATCAAGCTGGCCGGCGCCAACAGCACCGGCGACCTGGCCACCTCGGTCGGCGCCCCGGTCGAGACGCTGGACTCGGCCAAGAAGTTCGTCGCCGACTACAAGGCAGGCGGCTACTCGGAGGAGTACGGCGCCTACGGCGGTTACTCCTACGACTCGACCTGGGCCATCATCCAGGCCGTGAAGAAGGTCGTCGACGACAACGGCGGCAAGCTGCCCTCGGACGCCCGCGCCAAGGTCACCGCCGCCATGCAGAACGTCTCCTTCGACGGAGTGACCGGCAAGGTCTCCTTCGACGAGTTCGGTGACGCCACCAACAAGCAGCTCACCGTCTACGCCGTCAAGAACGGTGCCTGGGCGGCCGTCAAGTCCGGCACCTTCTCCGGCTGACCCCTCCCGCACCACTCACGAGCCGCGCGGGGCGCTGTTCCACAGGCGCCCCGCGCGTTCTCGCATCCGGCGCAATGTCGAAATCCGTCGAATACATCCGAATAGTCTCGGAGGACATGCGGTGAACGAACTGCCGCAGCAGCTGGTCAACGGCCTGCTACTGGGATCCATGTACGGGCTGGTCGCCATCGGCTACACGATGGTCTATGGCATCGTCCAGCTCATCAACTTCGCCCACGGTGAGATCTTCATGACCGGAGCCTTCGGCGCTCTGACGGTCTACCTGTACGTGCTGCCCGACGGCACGTCCATGTGGGTCGCCCTGCCGCTGATGCTGGTCGGCGCGATCATCGTCGCCGTCACCGTGGCCGTCGGAGCGGAACGGTTCGCCTACCGCCCGCTGCGCACCGCCCCCCGCCTCGCCCCGCTGATCACCGCGATCGGCCTCTCGCTCGCCCTGCAGCAGGCGGTCTGGGCCTGGTACCCGAACGCCAAGTCCTCGATCACCTTCCCCCAGATCGACGGCGGCCCGTTCCACATCGGCAACGTCACCATCCAGACCGGTGACATCTTCCTGGTGGTCGCCGCGCCCATCAGCATGGCCGTGCTCGCGTACTTCGTGATGAAGACCCGCACCGGCCGCGGTATGCAGGCCACCGCCCAGGACCCCGACACCGCCAAGCTCATGGGCATCAACACCGACCGCATCATCGTGGTCGCCTTCGCCCTCGGCGCCACCTTCGCCGCCATCGGAGGCGTCGCCTACGGCCTCAAGTACGGCGAGGTCAACTTCAAGATGGGCTTCCTGCTCGGCCTCAAGGCGTTCACCGCGGCCGTCCTCGGCGGCATCGGCAACATCTACGGCGCCATGATCGGCGGTGTCGTCCTCGGCGTCGCGGAGACCCTCGCCTCCGCCTACATCTCCGACATTCCCGGCATGGAGAAGTTCGGCAGCCAGTCCTGGGCCGACGTCTGGGCCTTCGTACTCCTCATCCTCGTGCTGCTGTTCAGGCCACAGGGCCTGCTCGGCGAGCGCGTCGCGGACAGGGCGTGACACCGATGACGACACAGACCACCGCACCCCAGACCCCGGGCACCCCTGCCGCGCCCGCCCCGTCCGGGCTCATCCGGATCCCGGCGAACATCGCCCGCGCGCTCGCGCTGGGCGGCGCCGCGCTCACCATCGTCTCGACGTTCATGTCGTGGACCTGGACCTCCGCCTTCCCCGGTGACCTCACCGTCTACGGCTACCCCGGCGGCCTGCAGGTCCTCGTCCTCATCGGCTCCATCCTGACCACCCTCTTCGCCCTGGCCGGCTACGGCGTCAAGGGCCTGCGCCACCTCGTCCCGGCCGGCGGCGACGCCGCCCTCCGGTTCGCCGCGCTCGCCACCTTCCTCACCGCCTGGTACACGGTCATCGCCATCAGCGACGAACTCGGCGGTGTGGTCAACCTCGACCCGGGCGGCTTCATCGTCGCCATCGCCACGCTCGCCGCCCTCGTCGGCGCCCTGGCCCTGCCGTTCGAGAAGCCCGAGCCCGACCCGATCGACCCCGACGACGACCGCTGGGAGAAGTTCAGGAACAAGGCCGCCCACCAGCGGGAGACCATCAAGGCCGCCTTCGCCGCCGGCTCCCCCCGGCCCGTCGGCAAGCTCCCCTCCTGGGTCGAGATCCTCGTCATCGTCGCCGTCATGGCCCTCGGCCTGACCGTCTTCACCTACGGCATCGGCACCCAGTACGACGAACTCTTCATCGGGTTCCTGCTCACCGCCGGCTTCGGCTTCGCCGCGCTGAACAAGTCCGGTCTCGTCGCCCAGGCCACCCAGATCACCAGCCGGCACCAGACCATCACCGTCTTCGGCGCCTTCATCGCGGCGGCCCTGTTCCCGTTCACCCAGACCGACGACCAGTACGCGACCATCGGTGTCTACATCCTGATCTTCGCCACCGTCGCCCTCGGCCTCAACATCGTCGTCGGCCTCGCCGGCCTCCTCGACCTCGGCTACGTCGCCTTCCTCGGCGTCGGCGCCTACGCCGCGGCCCTGGTCTCCGGCTCCCCCAGCTCCCCCTGGGACGTGCACTTCCCCTTCTGGGCCGCGGTCCTCGTCGGTGCCGCCGCCTCCCTCACCTTCGGCGTCCTCATCGGCGCCCCGACCCTGCGACTGCGCGGCGACTACCTCGCCATCGTGACGCTCGGCTTCGGTGAGATCTTCCGGATCACCGTCAACAACCTCGACGGCACCTCCGGACCCGACATCACCAACGGCTCCAACGGCATCTCCTCCATCCCGGACCTCAACATCCTCGGCTGGAACCTCGGCGCCACCCACGACATCCTCGGCTTCACCATCGGCCGGTTCGCCAACTACTTCCTGCTGATGCTGCTCATCACGGCCGTCGTCGTCCTCGTCTTCCGACGCAGCGGCGACTCCCGTATCGGCCGCGCCTGGGTCGCCATCCGCGAGGACGAGACCGCCGCCCTCGCCATGGGCATCAACGGCTTCAAGGTCAAGCTCATCGCCTTCGCAGTCGGCGCCTCCCTCGCCGGTCTCGCCGGCACCGTCCAGGCCCACGTGACCTACACCGTCACCCCCGAGCAGTACCAGTTCGCCGGGCCCATCCCGCCGAACTCCGCCTTCCTGCTCGCCGCGGTCGTCCTCGGCGGCATGGGCACCATCGGCGGCCCGCTCATCGGCGCCTCCCTGCTCTACCTCATCCCCAACAAGCTCCAGTTCCTCGGCGACTACCAGCTCTTCGCCTTCGGTGTCGCGCTCATCCTGCTGATGCGCTTCCGCCCCGAAGGCCTCGTCGCCAACCGGCGCCGCCAGCTGGAGTTCCACGAAGAGGCCGAAGCGCCCACCGTCCTGAGCAAGACAGGGGCCTGACCACACATGACCACCGACACCACCACCCAGGACGCCACCCCGGGCGCCAGCGCCCCCGGCGAGGTCGTACTCGACGCCCGCGGCGTCACCATGCGCTTCGGCGGCCTCACCGCCGTCCGCAATGTCGACCTCACCGTCAACAGCGGCGAGATCGTCGGTCTCATCGGCCCCAACGGCGCCGGCAAGACGACGTTCTTCAACTGCCTCACCGGCCTCTACATCCCCACCGAGGGCGAGGTCCGCTTCAGGGGCGACGTACTGCCGCCCAAGTCCTTCAAGGTCACCGCCGCCGGCATCGCCCGCACCTTCCAGAACATCCGTCTGTTCGGCAACATGACGGTCCTGGAGAACGTGCTCGTCGGCCGCCACACCCGCACCAAGGAAGGCTTCTGGTCCGCCGTCCTGCGCGGCCCCGGCTTCCACCGCGCCGAGAAGGCCTCCCGCGACCGGGCCATGGAACTCCTCGAGTTCATCGGCCTCCAGCACAAGGCCGACCACCTCGCCCGCAACCTCCCCTACGGCGAACAGCGCAAGCTGGAGATCGCCCGCGCCCTCGCCAGCGAGCCGGGCCTGCTCCTGCTCGACGAGCCGACGGCGGGCATGAACCCGCAGGAGACGCGAGCCACCGAAGAGCTGGTCTTCGCCATCCGTGACAAGGGCATCGCCGTCCTCGTCATCGAGCACGACATGCGGTTCATCTTCAACCTCTGCGACCGGGTCGCCGTACTCGTCCAGGGCGAGAAGCTGGTGGAGGGCGACAGCGCCACCGTCCAGGGCGACGAACGCGTCATCGCCGCCTACCTCGGAGAACCGTTCGACAACGCCCCCGGCGACGAGGAGATCGCCGAGGACGAAGCCGCTGAGGCACAGTCCGACGCGCCCGGCAAGGAGACCGACCGATGACCGCACTCCTCGAGGTCGAGGACCTCCGCGTCGCCTACGGCAAGATCGAGGCCGTCAAGGGAATCTCCTTCAAGGTCGAGGCGGGCGAGGTCGTCACCCTCATCGGCACCAACGGCGCCGGCAAGACGACGACCCTGCGCACCCTGTCGGGTCTGCTCAAGCCCGTCGGCGGCCAGATCAAGTTCGACGGCAAGTCGCTGAAGAAGACCCCCGCCCATCAGATCGTCTCGCTCGGGCTCGCCCACTCCCCCGAGGGGCGGCACATCTTCCCCCGCATGACGATCGAGGACAACCTCCGTCTCGGCGCCTTCCTCCGCAGCGACAAGGCGGGCATCGAGAAGGACATGCAGCGCGCCTACGACCTCTTCCCGATCCTGGGCGAACGTCGCAAGCAGGCGGCCGGCACCCTCTCCGGCGGTGAGCAGCAGATGCTGGCCATGGGCCGGGCGCTCATGTCCCAGCCGAAGCTCCTCATGCTCGACGAGCCGTCCATGGGCCTCTCCCCGATCATGATGCAGAAGATCATGGCGACGATCGTGGAGCTCAAGGCCCAGGGCACGACCATCCTCCTGGTCGAGCAGAACGCCCAGGCGGCCCTGTCGCTCGCCGACCACGGCCATGTCATGGAGGTCGGCAACATCGTCCTCTCCGGCACCGGCCAGGACCTCCTCCACGACGAGTCGGTCCGCAAGGCGTACCTCGGCGAGGACTGAGGATCCTCCTGGTTGTACGACGAGGCCCGCGCCCCTGATCCAGGGACGCGGGCCTCGCTGCATGTTCCGTACGGCGTCTCAGCCCTTGTTGGCCTTCTTCTCGTCGGCGTCCTGGATGACCGCCTCGGCGACCTGCTGCATGGACATACGGCGGTCCATGGAGGTCTTCTGGATCCAACGGAAGGCGGCGGGCTCGGTGAGCCCGTACTCGGTCTGGAGAATCGACTTGGCCCGGTCGACGAGCTTCCGCGTCTCCAGCCGGAGCGTGAGGTCGGCGACCTCCTTCTCCAGCTCCTTCAACTCCGTGAACCGCGAGACCGCCATCTCGATGGCCGGCACGACATCGCTCTTGCTGAACGGCTTCACCAGATAGGCCATGGCACCGGCGTCCCGGGCCCGCTCGACCAGATCCCGCTGGGAGAAGGCGGTGAGCATCAGCACCGGGGCGATGCGCTCCTCGGCGATCTTCTCGGCGGCGGAGATACCGTCCAGCTTGGGCATCTTCACATCCAGGATCACCAGATCCGGCTGGTGCTCACGGGCGAGCTCGATGGCCTGCTCGCCGTCACCGGCCTCGCCGACGACGCTGTAGCCCTCTTCCTCCAGCATCTCTTTGAGGTCGAGCCGGATGAGGGCCTCGTCCTCGGCGATGACGACACGGGTCGTCAGCGGAGGCACGTGCGACTTGTCGTCGTCGGGCGCGTCTACGGGCTGGGGCGACTCGGGGGCGGTCACGGGGGCTCCTTGTTGCGGGCCGGGCAGGTGCTGCTGCGTATGAAGCCTACCTAGAGGCGGGGAGCTGCGGTGACCCGGTATGCTTCTGGCCTGTCGCCTAGCCGGGTTGATGGAAGGGTAGACATGATCGCCTCAAAAGCGATTGTCCGAAAGGACGTGCGGGTTCGAATCCCGCACCCGGCACTCTGACCCAGAAGCGGATGTCCACGTTCTCGTGAACATCCGCTTTTCGTTGCATGTCGTCGCGATCACTCTCGCACAGTGGCCGCATGTACGACGTCAGCACACGCAAGCGAGCCTTGGCCCTTGTCGCTCAAGGGCGCAGCCTGAACTCCGTGAGCAAGGAAGTCGGAGTCTCGCGATTCGCGATCCGCTCCTGGCAAACACGCATTGATCCCTTCAGGCGCAGTGGCAGACCATGCCCGCGATGCCAGGCACTCCCCGAGCCTCCGGACGCGCCCGAGATGTACTCGTATTTGTTGGGCCTCTATCTCGGCGACGGGTGCATCAACCTCCACCGGCGCGGGGTCTACTTCATGCGCATCGTGCTGGACAACGCCTGGCCAGGTGTGATTGACGAGTGCGAGGCCGCGATGCGCTCCGTCCGTCCGGACAACAGCGTGTGCCGTGTCAAGAAACAGGGCTGCGTCGCCGTCACGGGCTCCAGCAAGCACTGGCCCTGCCTCTTCCCTCAGCATGGCCCCGGCAAGAAACACGACCGGCGTATCGCCCTCGAACCCTGGCAGCAGGAGATCGTCGACGCCCATCCCTGGGAGTTCATCCGCGGCCTCATCCACTCCGACGGCTGCCGCATCATCAACTGGACCACCCGCCTCGTGGCCGGAGAGCGCAAGCGCTACGAATACCCGCGGTATTTCTTCTCCAACAAGTCGGACGACATCCGGAAGCTCTTCACCGACACCCTCGACAAGGTCGGCGTCGAGTGGACCACCCTCGCCCGCGGCAGCGACCCCTTCAACATCTCCATCGCCCGCAAAGCCTCCGTAGCCCTCATGGACACCCACGTAGGCCCCAAGCACTGACCCCGGTCCGTCTACTTGGGGCTGTCGTCCTCCCCCACATGGTGGACGCGGACCAGGTTTGTCGAGCCGGAGACGCCGGGCGGGGAACCCGCGGTGATGACGACGATGTCGCCCTTCTCGCAGCGGCCGTACTTCAGCAGCAGCTCGTCGACCTGGTCGACCATGGCGTCCGTGGAGTCGACGTGGGGGCCCAGGAACGTCTCCGTGCCCCACGTCAGGCTCAGCTGGGAGCGGGTCGCCGGCTCGGGGGTGAAGGCGAGGAGGGGGATCGGGGAGCGGTAGCGGGAGAGGCGGCGGACCGTGTCGCCCGACTGGGTGAAGGCGACCAGGAAGCGGGCTCCGAGGAAGTCGCCCATCTCTGCCGCCGCGCGGGCGACCGCGCCGCCCTGGGTGCGGGGCTTGTTGCGTTCCGTCAGCGGCGGGAGGCCCTTGGCGAGGATGTCCTCCTCCGCCGCCTCGACGATCTTCGCCATCGTGCGGACCGTCTCGATGGGGTACTTGCCGACGCTGGTCTCGCCGGAGAGCATCACGGCGTCGGTGCCGTCGATGACGGCGTTGGCCACATCGCTCGCCTCGGCACGCGTCGGCCGGGAGTTCTCGATCATGGAGTCGAGCATCTGGGTGGCGACGATGACCGGCTTGGCATTCCGCTTGGCCAGCTTGATCGCGCGCTTCTGGACGATCGGCACCTGCTCCAGGGGCATTTCCACGCCCAGATCGCCGCGCGCGACCATGATGCCGTCGAAGGCGGCAACGATGTCGTCGATGGCGTCGACGGCCTGGGGCTTCTCGACCTTGGCGATGACGGGGAGGCGGCGGTGTTCCTCGTCCATGATGCGGTGGACGTCCTCGATGTCCCGGCCGCTGCGGACGAAGGACAGGGCGATGACGTCGCAGCCGGTGCGCAGGGCCCAGCGCAGGTCGTCCTCGTCCTTCTCGGAGAGGGCGGGGACCGAGACGGCGACGCCGGGGAGGTTGAGGCCCTTGTGGTCGGAGACCATGCCGCCTTCGACGACCTCGGTGTGCACCCGGGGGCCGTCGACCGAGGTGACTTCGAGGCAGACCTTGCCGTCGTCGACGAGGATGCGTTCGCCGGGGGTGACGTCGGTGGCGAGGCCGGCGTAGGTGGTGCCGCAGCTGTGGCGGTCGCCTTCGGCGCCTTCCTCCACGGTGATGGTGAAGGTGTCGCCGCGTTCAAGGAGTACGGGGCCTTCGGTGAAGTGGCCGAGCCGGATCTTCGGGCCCTGAAGGTCGGCGAGGATGCCGACGCTGCGGCCGGTCTCGTCGGCGGCCTTGCGGACGCGCTGGTAACGCTCCTCGTGCTCGGCGTGGGTGCCGTGGCTGAGGTTGAGGCGGGCGACGTCCATTCCGGCTTCGACCAGGGCTTTGATCTGGTCGTACGAGTCGGTGGCGGGGCCCAGGGTACAGACGATCTTTGCTCGGCGCATGGTTCGAGCCTAGGCCTTACCGGCGGGTAGAGAATTGGTCGTGTATGACCACTCAACAACCTTTGGGTGAAGGGGTGTTGACAAGTATTGAATTGTGCGGGGTCCCGCTCCGATGAGCATTTCTACGACGCCCGACCGCGCTTCTACAGCTGTGGCGGGGCCATGGTGAACCGGGCGTTGACCGCCGCGTAGACGTTCTGCCGCTGGGGTTCCAGGTCCAGGGCCGCCGGCCCGGCGTCCTCGGCGGCGGCGTAGGCCATGGAGCGCATTCGGCCGGGGGCCTGGGGGTAGGGCTGCGCGTTCTCGGCGCCGATGTCGGCCAGTTCCACGAGCGCGGCGAGTGTGGTGCCGAGCGCTTCGGCGTACTCGCGTGCCCGCTGGACGGCTTCCTTGACGGCCTGCTGCCGGGCGCCGCGGTGGGCGGGCGAGTCGGGGCGCAGGGCCCACCAGGGGCCGTCGACACGGGTGAGCTCCAGGTCGGCCAGTCGAGTGGTGAGTTCGCCGAGGGCGGTGAAGTCGGTGAGTTCGGCGGTGATGTGGACGCGGCCGTGGTAGGCGTGGACGCGTTCGCCGCGGCCCTTGTCCTTGAGTTCGGGGCTGATGGAGAAGGCCCCGGTCTCCAGCCGTTCGACCGCCTCCCCGTAGGTCTTGATCAGGTCCAGCGCGGTGGTGTTGCGGCGGGTGAGGTCGTCGAGGGCGGCCCGGCGGTCCTTGCCGCGGGAGGCGACGGTGACGCCGATGCGGGCGATCTCGGGGTCGACCTCCAGGCGGGCCTCGCCGCGGACCGCGATACGGGGGGCGTCGGGGGTGCCGTAGGGGACGGCGGGGCGTGGGTCGTCGGTGTCAGGGGTGGCCATACGCCCCACTCTGGCACGGCTTGTTTGGTTACCGGCGCGGGATGCACCGGTTGGGTCATCAGATCGCAACCTGCCGGACCTGTTGCCGCTTGCCATGCCCGGGTCAGAATCTACGCGCGTCGTTGACCTTTTCCCGAGGAGATCCAGACATGCCCTTGAACCGCCGGAAGTTCCTGCAGCAGTCCGCCGCGACCGGAGCGGGGGTGGCGGTCGCGGGCGCGGTGGCGGCACCGGCGGCGCGGGCCGCGGAACCCGCGGCGGCGAAGAAGCCGGCGAAGCGGTACTCGCTGACCATCATGGGCACGACCGATCTGCATGGGCATGTCTTCAACTGGGACTACTTCAAGGACGCGGAGTACTCCGACAAGGCGGGCAACGCGCAGGGCCTGGCGCGTATCTCGACGCTGGTGAACCGGGTGCGCGAGGAGAGGGGCCGCCGCAACACGCTGCTGCTGGACGCGGGCGACACGATCCAGGGCACCCCGCTGACGTACTACTACGCGAAGGTGGACCCGATCACCGCCGAGGGCGGCCCGGTGCACCCGATGGCGCAGGCGATGAACGCGATCGGGTACGACGCGGCGGCGCTGGGCAACCACGAGTTCAACTACGGTCTGGAGACCCTGCGGAAGTTCGAGTCGCAGCTGCGCTTCCCGCTGCTGGGCGCGAACGCGCTGGACGCCAGGACGCGGCGGCCCGCCTTCCCGCCGTATGTCATCACGACGTTCCGGGTGCCGGGGCTGCCGCCGGTGAAGGTGGCGGTGCTGGGGCTCACCAACCCGGGTATCGCGATCTGGGACAAGGCCTATGTGCAGGGAAAGCTGGAGTTCCCGGGTCTGGAGGAGCAGGCCGCCAAGTGGGTGCCGAGGCTGAAGTCGATGGGGGCGGACGTGGTGGTCGTCTCCGCGCACTCGGGCTCCTCGGGGACCTCCTCGTACGGTGACCAGGTGCCGTACGTGGAGAACTCGGCGGCGCTGGTCGCGCAGCAGGTGCCGGACATCGACGCGATCCTGGTCGGGCACGCGCATGTGGAGATCCCGGAGCTGAGGGTCACCAACGCGAAGACCGGCAGGACGGTGGTCCTCTCGGAACCGCTGGCGTACGCGGAGCGGCTGTCCCTCTTCGACGTCGAGCTGGTCTTCGCGAAGGGCCGCTGGTCCGTGGAGTCGGTGTCGTCGAAGGTGCTGAACTCCAACTCCGTGGCCGACGACCCGAAGATCACCAAGCTGCTGTCGGACGAGCACGCGAAGGTCGTGGAGTACGTCAACCAGGTGGTCGGTACGGCGACCGAGACGCTGACGACGGTCGAGGCGCGCTACAAGGACGCGCCGATCATCGATCTGATCACCAAGGTCCAGGAGGACGTGGTGAAGGCGGCCCTGGCGGGCACGGAGCACGCCTCGCTGCCGGTGATCGCGCAGGCCTCGCCGTTCTCCCGGACCTCGGAGATCCCGGCGGGCGATGTCACCATCCGGGACCTCTCCAGCCTGTACGTGTACGACAACACGCTGGTCGCGAAGCTGCTGACGGGTGCTCAGATCCGGGCGTACCTGGAGTACTCGGCGGAGTACTTCGCGCAGACGGCGGCGGGCGCCGCGGTCGACGTGGAGAAGTTGACCAACGCCAACGGCAGGCCGGACTACAACTACGACTATGTGTCGGGGCTTTCGTACGAGATCGACGTCGCGCGGGCGCCGGGTTCACGGATCAGGAACCTGACGTACGGCGGTGCGGCGCTGGACGACGCCCAGAAGTTCGTGTTCGCGGTGAACAACTACCGTGCCAACGGCGGCGGCGCGTTCCCGCACGTGGCCACGGCGACCGAGCTGTGGTCGGAGTCGACGGAGATCCGCACGCGGATCGCGGAGTGGGTGACCGCGAAGGGCGTGCTGGACCCGAAGGACTTCGCGTCGGCGGACTGGAAGCTGACCCACGACGGCACGCCGGTGTTCTGACGCCGGCCCTAGGGCCCTTCTGGTGGATCTCCGCGGAGGAAGGAGCGGCGTTCGGTGCGTGCGATCGGCGTGCGGTGTGAAGGGTCATGTGGCGGAGCCACCTGTCCCTTCGCGCCGTGCGGCATGGGGGTCCCCCCGCTCGAGCGAAGCCGAGAGTGGGGGAGTGCGTGCCGGGCGTCGTGACGCCGCGGAGATCCACCAGAAGGGCCCTAGAGGTCCAGCAGGGTCGGGTCGACGGCGTCGGCGATGGCTTTCGCGCCGGCGTCGTTGACGTGGAGGCCGTCGCCGCTGTTGAACTCGGCGCGGATCCTGCTGGGTCGGTCCGGGTCGGCGACCGCCGCCGCGATGTCGACGACGGCGTCGAAGGGGTGGTCGGGTCCGCGCAGCCAGTCGTTGACCTCGCCCCGTACGGCCTGGCCCTCGGGGGTGTCGACGCCGTCGTAGATCGTGCCCTCGTACGGGCCGAGGGTGGCGCCGACGGCGATGAGGCCGGCGGCGTGGAGGCGGTCGGCGAGGGCGGTGAGGCCGGCCGTGAGGTCGGCGGCGGTGGGCAGGTCGGCCGGGGGCTCGGGATGGGACTGGGCGCCGGGCAGGCCGAGGTCGTTGAGGCCGATGTGGATCAGTACGTGGCTGACCCCGGGGACGGCGAGGACGTCCTGGTCGAGTCGGGCCAGCAGGCGCTCGCCGACCTCGTCGGTGAGCAGACGGTTGCCGGAGATGCCCTGGTTGACGATCCAGCCGCGGGTGAGGCGCCGGCTCAGCTGGGCGGGGAAGTTGTTGTCGGTGCCGGGCGTGGTGGCGGCACCCTCGATCCAGGAGTCGCCGAACGCGACCGCGATCCGGGTGCCTGCTGGGGCGAGGACGTCCACGCCGGCGAGGAAGTGACCTGTCGTCAACTCCTCGGCGTCTTCCAGGACTTCGGCGGACAGCTGGTCACCGCGGACGGCGTGCCCGATGTCGTAGGGGATCGCGCTGTAGGTGGTCGGTCCGGTGTCGCCGGGGAGATACAGGCTGACGGTGAGCTCCTCCCCCGCGCTGGCCGGCAGTTCGACCGGGTCGCTGACGATCTCCGCGCCGACGGGGACGGTGACCGTCTCGGCGCCGGTGAAGCGCAAAGGTGTGTCGCTGCTCGGGTCCACACGGCTGCCGTCGGTGCGGACGGCGAGGTGGGCACCGCCGATGAGCAGGGGTTCCTTGCCGTAACGGTTGCTGAGCCGGATGCGGAGGGCTTCGCCGCCTCCGGCCAGTCGCAGGGACTGGCGGACGGTCTGGTCGTGGAACGCGCGGGGTTCGAAGAGGCGGAACGTCTCATGGGGGTTGATGACGGCGGAGCGGTGGGCTGCGATCCAGGTCGTGGTCATGGCATGCCCCAACACCACCGCTGCCGGAGTTCTTCCTCCCCTCGGCGATCCTTACCTCCCCTCCACCAGTGGGGTGAGCACCTGGGCCTGGCGGGCCTGCGGCACCCGCGGCTGCTGCCCCTGGTCGAGTCCGAAGCTGGTGAAGGCGGTTCGGGTGGGCAGCGGATAGGTCTCCTTGCCCGTCAGGGAGTTGAGGATGGTGGCGCTGCGCCAGGCGGCGAGGCCGAGGTCGGGGGTGCCCACGCCGTGGCTGTGGCGTTCGGCGTTCTGGACGTAGATCGAACCGGTGACGGACGGGTCGCAGACCAGTCTGAACCGCTCGTCCACCCGCGGGCGTTCACGGCTGTCACGGCGCAGATAGGGGTCGAGGCCGGCGAGCATGCCGTCCAGGGGGCGTTCGCGCTGGCCGGTGGCGAGGACGACGGCGTCGGTGGTGAGACGGGAGCGGGTGCCTTGCTGGACGTGTTCCAGATGGAGCTCGACCTTGGTGGTGGCGATCCGTCCGGCGGTGCGGACGCGGACGCCGGGTGTGAGCACGGCGTCGGGCCAACCGCCCCGCAGGGTCCGGCTGTACAGCTCCTCGTGGATGGCGGCGATGGTGTCGGCGTCGATGCCCTTGTGGAGCTGCCACTGGGTGGTGACGAGACGGTCGCGGACGCCTTCGGGGAGGGCGTGGAAGTAACGGGTGTAGTCCGGGGTGAAGTGTTCGAGGCCGAGCTTGGAGTACTCCATCGGCGCGAAGGCCTCGGTGCGGCCGAGCCAGTGGAGCTTCTCGCGGCCGGCGGGGCGGCCGCGCAGCAGGTCGAGGAAGATCTCCGCGCCGGACTGTCCGGTGCCGATGACGGTGACGTGCTCGGCGGCGTGGATCCGGTCGCGGTGGGCGAGGTAGTCGGCGGCGTGGACGACGGGTACGGCGGGGGCGTCGACGAGCGGTTTGAGCGGCTCGGGGACGTAGGGCTCGGTGCCGATGGCAAGGACGATGTTGCGTGTGTAGGTCCGGCCGAGCGCCTCCGCCTCTCCGTCGCTGTCGAGCTGGGTGAAGTCGACCTCGAAGACATCGCGTTCGGGGTTCCATCGGACGGCGTCGACCTGGTGGTCGAAGTGCAGGCCGGGGAGGTGGTCGGCGACCCAGCGGCAGTAGGCGTCGTACTCGGCGCGCCGGATGTGGAAGCGCTCGGCGAAGTAGAAGGGGAAGAGCCGGTCCTGGGCCTTGAGGTAGTTCAGGAAGCTCCAGGGGCTGGTGGGGTCGGCGAGCGTCACCAGGTCGGCGAGGTAGGGGACCTGGACACGGGCGCCCTCGATGAGCAGGCCGGGGTGCCAGTCGAAGGCGGAGCGCTGCTCGTAGAAGGCGGTGTCGAGTTCGGCGAGGGGGTGGGCGAGGGCCGCGAGGGACAGGTTGAAGGGGCCGATGCCGATGCCGACCAGGTCGCGGGGCGCGTCGGGCTGGTGCTGCGGGGGGTTGGGGGTGGTGCTCATGCGGGGGTGTTTCCTTTCGCGAGTTGATCCGCGAGGTGCTCGACGGCCTTGAGCAGTGCGGTGAGGTCGTCGGGCCGGGTGTGGGGGTTGAGCAGGGTGGCCTTGAGCCAGAGGCGCCCGTCGAGACGGGCCCGGCCGAGAACGGCACGGCCCTGGTGCAGAAGATGGCGGCGTACGGCGGCCACGGCGTCGTCGGTGGCCCGCGCGGGGCGGAACAGGACCGTGCTGATGGTGGGCCGGTCGTGGAGTTCGAGGGCGGGCCTGCTCCGCACCAGGTCGGCGAAGTCCGTCGCCCGGTCGCAGACTTGGTCGACGAGGGCGGCGAGGCCGGTGCGGCCGAGGGTCTTCAGGGTGACGGCGATCTTGAGGACGTCCGGGCGGCGGGTGGTGCGCAGGGAGCGGCCGAGGAGGTCGGGGAGCCCGGCCTCGGTGTCGTCGTCGGCGTTGAGGTAGTCGGCGCGGTACTGGAGCGCGGCGAGGTCGCGGGGGTCACGGACGGCGAGGAGGCCGGCGGCGACGGGTTGCCAGCCGAGTTTGTGCAGGTCGAGCGTGACCGTGCGGGCGGTCTCCAGTCCGGTGAGCTGGTGCCGGTGCCGGTCGCTGAAGAGGAGGCCCCCGCCGTAGGCGGCGTCGATGTGCAGGCGCGCGCGGTGTCCGCGGCAGACGGCGGCGATCTCGGGGAGGGGGTCGATGAGGCCGGCGTCGGTGGTACCGGCGGTGGCGGTGACGAGGTGGGGGCCGGGGAGGGCGGTGAGCGCCGTGTCGAGGGCGGCGGGATCGAGGGTGCCGGTGGGCGTGGGGACGATCACGGGGTCGGGCAGGCCCAGCAGCCAGGCGGCGCGAGGGAGGGAGTGGTGGGCGTTGGCTCCGCAGACGAGACGGGTGCCGGGGCCGAGGTCTTCTCTGGCCAGGAGCAGGGCCAGTTGGTTCGATTCGGTGCCGCCTGTGGTCACCAGGGCGTCCGGCGCGTGGCCGGGCCCGTGGCCGGGTGCGGGTGCGGGTGCGGGTGCCGACTCCGGGTAGACCTGGCGCGCGAGCGCCCGTGTCACCAGTGTCTCCAGCTCCGAGGCCGCCGGCGCCTGGTCCCACGAGTCCATGGACGGATTGAGGACGGACACGGCCAGGTCGGCTGCCGCCGCGACCGCGAGGGGCGGGCAGTGCAGGTGCGCCGCGCAGAGGGGGTCGGCGGGGTCGGCGGAACCTTCCGCCAGCGCGTGGACGAGGTGCCGTAGCGCCTCCGGATCGCCCTCCGTGGGGAGTACGTCTCCCACCGCTTCCCTCACCCGTGCCGCGACCGCCTCCGGCCCGCCCGCCGGCAGCGGGCCGCCGCGCGCCCGCGCTCCGGCGGCCAGGGCGTCGAGGACGGTGTGGAGCAGCGGGCGCAGGGCGGGCGGGCCTTGGGGACCCGAGGCCAGGGGCGGCGTACTCATCGTCGTCCTCCGGGGCGCGGAACAGAGGGAGTTCCAGCTTGTACGCGGTTGCGACGACGCGCCCGAAAAGCCCAACGATCGGAACCCGAAAGGGGGTACGTCCGTGCGGGGAAAACCTGTCGGGAGTGATCCCCGGTGGTGCCGGGGTCAGGGATCACTCCTGTGCCGTCATGCCTCCCGGACCCGCAATGCCCGCCCCAGGTCGTCCAGTTGGTCGGTCAGTTTGCGGCGCAGCGACGGGATGGGGTCGGAGTCGGTCAGGCAGGTCTCGCCCAGGCGGAGGGTCTCCGGGTCCACGGCGTGGACGGGGAAGGCCCAGCGGCCGGCGGCGTCGGCGATGGCGGGGCCTCGGCGGGCGGCGACGGTGACGGCGTCCTCGAAGTAGCGGGCGACGTAGGTGCGGACGAGGTCGGCCTGTTCCGGCTGCCAGAAGCCCCGGGCGGTGGCGGTGAAGAGGTAGTTGGACAGGTCGCTGACGGCGTCGGTGGCGAACATCGCGTCCCAGGCCCTGGACTTGGCCTCGGGGTCGGGCAGGGCGGCACGGCAGCGGGCGGCGCCCTCCTGGCCGGTGGCGGAGGGGTCCCGGTCGAGTTCGGCGGCGATCGCGGCCTCGTCGGTGGCGCCGAGGACGGCGAGCCGGGCGAGGACGCGCCAGCGCAGCTCGGGGTCGAGCTCGGGGCCGCCGGGGACGGTGCCTTCGGCGAGCCAGGCGGCGATGGTGTCGGGCTGAGAGGCGACGTCGATGAAGTGGCGTACGGCGATCAGACGCAGGCCCGGGTTGTCGCCGTCCTCGGTGCGGCGGATGAGGTCGCGGCTGAGGGAGGAGAGGGTGGCGAGGGCCGCCGGGCGCTCGTCGGGGGTGACGTAGCGGTCGGCGATCTGGGCGGCGGCGAAGGCGAGGACACCCTGGACGAGGGCGAGGTCGGTCTCGTGCGGGAGGTGGGTGCGGGCGGTCTCCAGATAGGCGGCGGGGGCGAGTTCGCCGTCGCGGACGGCGTCGCGCAGGGCGTTCCAGACGACGGCGCGGGTGAGGGGGTCGGGCAGGCCGGAGAGGCCGGCGCGGACGGCTTCGAAGGAGTCGCTGTCGAAGCGGATCTTGGCGTAGGTGAGGTCGCCGTCGTTGAGGAGGAGCAGGGCGGGGCGCTTGCCGAGGGGCTGGGGGGCGCTCTGCGGGACGTCGAGGTCGAGGCGTTCGCGCAGGGTGAGGTGGCGGCCCTCGTCGGCGACGTCCTGGTCGTAGAGGCCGACGGCGATGCGGTGGGGGCGGCTGCCGGTGTGCTGGACGGTGAGGGTGCAGGTGCCGTCCTCGGCGGCCGAGACGACGGGGGTGAGGGTGTCGACGCCGGTGGTGCTCAGCCAGGCGTCGGCCCAGGCGTGGACGTCGCGTTCGGTGGCGGAGGCCAGGGAGTCGATGAAGTCGGCGAGGGTGGCGTTGGCGAACCGGTGGCGGGCGAAGTGGGTGTTGATGCCGGCCAGGAAGTCCTTCTCGCCGAGCCAGGCGACCAGTTGGCGCAGGGCGGAGGCGCCCTTGGCGTAGGAGATGCCGTCGAAGTTGAGGAGCGCGGAGGCGGTGTCGTCGACGTTCTTCGGGGCGACGGGGTGGGTGGAGGGGCGCTGGTCGGCGTCGTAGCCCCAGGCCTTGCGGACGACTCCGAAGTCGGTCCAGGTGTCCGCGAAGCGGGTGGCCTCGGTGAGGGTCTGGTAGCCCATGTACTCGGCGAAGGACTCGTTCAGCCAGATGTCGTCCCACCAGCGCAGGGTGACGAGGTCGCCGAACCACATGTGGGCCATCTCGTGGGCGATGACCATGGCGCGGGTCTGGCGCTCGGTGTCGGTGACGGCGGACCGGTAGACGAACTCGTCGCGGAAGGTGACCAGGCCCGGGTTCTCCATGGCGCCGGCGTTGAACTCCGGGACGAACGCCTGGTCGTAGGAGTCGAAGGGGTAGGGCTCCTCGAACTTCTCGTGGTAGCGGTCGTAGCACTGCCGGGTGATCTCGAAGAGCTCGTCGGCGTCGACGTCCAGGTACGGCGCGAGGGAGCGGCGGCAGTGGAGGCCGAAGGGCAGACCGCGGTGTTCGGTGCGCACGGAGTGCCAGGGGCCGGCGGCGACGGCGACGAGGTAGGTGGAGATCAGCGGGGTGGGCGCGGCCTGCCAGCGGCCGCCGCCGAGGTCCTCGGTGATGCCGTTGGCGAGGACGGTCCAGCCCTCGGGGGCCTTCACGGTGAGCTCGAAGACGGACTTGAGGTCGGGCTGGTCGAAGGCGGCGAAGACGCGCTGGACGTCCTCCATGAACAGCTGGGTGTAGAGGTAGGTCTCGCCGTCGGTGGGGTCGGTGAAGCGGTGCATGCCCTCGCCGGTGCGGGAGTAGCGCATGGCCGCGTCGACGCGCAGCTCGTGCTCGCCGGCGGTGAGGTTCCGCAGGGGCAGGCGGTTGCCGTCGAGGGTCTCCGGGTCCAGGGGCCGCCCGTCGAGGGTCGCGGAGCGCAGCTCGGCCGGTTTGAGCTCGACGAAGGTGGAGGCGTCCGTGCCGGCGCTGAAGCGGATGACGGTGCGGGAGTCGAAGGTCTCGTCGCCGGTCGTCAGATCGAGGTCGATCGTGTAGCGGTGGACGTCGAGGAGCCTGGCACGGGTCTGCGCTTCGTCGCGCGTCAGTACGGACATGCGGGTAATGCTGCCCGATGCCGCTGACAACGCACAGGGGCGGATCGGTTCACGCCCTATGTCCGGTCCTGCGCGGGGGTCGCGTCCTGCGCGTCGCGCTGCGGGGGGACGCTGATGTCCGGATGGGGCAGGGCCGGGCGTGCCGCGCGTTCCGCGGCGCCGTCCTTGACGAGGGCGCGCAGTTCGCGGACCTCCTGTTCGAGGGCGAGCCGGCGGCGGTGGCTGTCGTAGAGGTAGCGGACCTTGGTGCGCAGGGCCCAGGGGTCGATGGGTTTCATGACGAGGTCCGCGACCCCGAGGCCGAAGGCGGTGGAGGTCAGTTCGTGGTCCGCGCCGAAGCCGGTGAGCAGGATGACGGGTATGTGCTGGGTCTGTTCCACGCGGCGCATGTAGCGGACCACGTCGAGTCCGCTGACGCCGGGCATGCGGACATCGAGCAGGAGGAGGCCGACCTGGCCGCGGAGCACCTGCTTGAGCGCCTCGTCACCGCTGGTGGCGCGGCTCAGCAGGTAGCCCAGCGGGGCCAGGGCGCTCTCCAGCGCGTACAGCGTGTCCTCGTGGTCGTCGACGATGAGGATCTTGGCATCCGGCATGGCCCGACGTCCCTCCCGCGTGGGACAACCAGCTTATGACCGAACCACTGACGCGGTGTGTCCGTCAGCTGACAAGGAGTGCACAGCGCAGCATGCCGCGCGCGGGAGCGCGTGTCACTCCCCTTGTGTCATTCACCGAGGTCAATTCGCCGTTTTCGCGGCGCCGTTCACGGTGTCGTCGGCGATGCGCTCGTGGTGGCGGATCACCTCGGCGATGATGAAATTCAGGAACTTCTCAGCGAACGCCGGATCGAGCTTGGCGCTTTCGGCGAGTGCGCGCAGCCGCTCGATCTGGCGGGATTCGCGGGCCGGATCGGCGGGCGGCAGCTGGTGCCGGGCCTTGAGGTGGCCGACCTGCTGGGTGGCCTTGAAGCGTTCGGCGAGCATGTGGATGACGGCCGCGTCGATGTTGTCGATGCTGTCGCGCAGCCGGGCGAGTTCGGCGCGGACTTCCGGGTCGACGCCCCCGGTCGCGTTGTTGCTGGTGGTCATGGACGCCCAGCCTACGTGGCGGTCAGGGGGCCGATCATGGGTGGATCGGCCGGATCGGGTACCTGGTTGCTCCAGCCGCCCGGGACGGCACGGCCCTGCTGGGCGCGGAAGCGGACCGGCGGGGTGCCCACACGGCGCGTGAACAGGCGGGAGAAGTAGGCGGGGTCGTCGTAGCCGACGCGGCGGGCGACGGCCGCGACGGGCAGTTCGGTGGCGGCCAGCAGCTCCTTGGCGCGGCCCAGGCGGATGCCGAGCAGATAGTCCTTGGGGCTGCATCCGGCGCCGCGGCGGACGGCGGTGCGCAGTTCGGCGGGGGTCATCCCGTGCCGGGCGGCGTGGTCGGCGACCGTGAGCGGCAGACAGGCGTCGCGGGCGAGGGCCTTGAGGACCGGGTCCCCGTCGGGGGCGAGGTCGGCGCGGGCGCGGCGCAGGGCGACGAGGAGTTCGTGGACGGCGGCGCCGGTCTCGACCTCCAGGAGGGGGTTGTCACGGCGGGCGGCCCGCGCCATGCGGCCGATGACCGCGCGCGGCCCGGAGGCGTCCGAGAGGGGCACCACGGGCCGGTCCGGCTCTATGTAGCCGAGTTCGGTGTACGTGGCGGTGGCGGGCCCGGAGAAGTCGACGAACCCCTCGTCCCAGCCGCCGTCGGGGTCGGGCGCGTAGTGGTGCGGCACTCCGGGGGTGAGCCAGAGCAGTGCGGGTGCGGTGACGGCCGTACGGCGTCCGTCCGGGCTCTCGTACCAGCCGCCGCCCGCGCTGACGACGACGGCGACATGGTGGTCGAGGGTGCGGGGGCCGACGGTGGGCAGGGCGCCGTACTGCAGTCCGACGCCGAGACAGACCAGGCCGAGCCGGTGGTGGACCGGGCCGGGCGAGAAGAACCGCATCCAGGTGTGGTACATCCGCGCGCCCCTTTCGCCGGTATCGGTGTCCGTCGTTTCGGTCCAAGTAGCGGTGATCTTTGTCCATGGACCTGATCGCCGCCAAGAGGTGAGGCTGGGGCGCATGACCGAGTTCACGGTGGGGGAGACGGATTTCCTGCTGGACGGGCGGCCGGTGCGGCTGCTGTCCGGCGCGCTGCACTACTTCCGGGTGCACGAGGAGCACTGGGGCCACCGGCTGGCGATGCTGCGGGCGATGGGCCTCAACTGCGTGGAGACGTATGTGCCGTGGAACCTCCACGAGCCGCGCCCGGGCGTCCACGAGGACGTGGAGGCCCTCGGCCGCTTCCTGGACGCGGCCCACGCGGCGGGTCTGTGGGCGATCGTGCGGCCGGGTCCTTACATCTGCGCCGAGTGGGAGAACGGCGGGCTGCCGCACTGGCTCACCGGCGAGCTGGGCACACGCGCGCGTACGCGGGACGAGCGGTTCCTGGAGCACCTGGGCCGCTGGTTCGGCGCGCTGCTGCCCCAGGTGGTGGAGCGGCAGATCGACCGCGGCGGCCCGGTGATCATGGTGCAGGCCGAGAACGAGTACGGCAGCTACGGCTCGGACACCGTCTACCTGGACCGGCTCGTCGAGCTGCTGCGCGGGCTGGGCGTCACGGTGCCGCTGGTGACCTCGGACGGCCCCGAGGACCACATGCTGACCGGTGGTTCGATCCCGGGGGTCCTCGCGACGGTCAACTTCGGCTCCCACGCGCGGGAGGCGTTCGAGGTCCTGCGCCGGTACCGCCCGCGGGGGCCGCTGATGTGCATGGAGTTCTGGTGCGGCTGGTTCGACCACTGGGGCGGCGAGCACATCACCCGGGACGCCCAGGACGCCACGGCGGCGCTGCGCGAGATCCTGGAGTGCGGTGCCTCCGTCAACCTGTACATGGCGCACGGCGGCACCAACTTCGCCGGCTGGGCGGGTGCCAACCGGGGCGGCGGCGCCCTGCACGACGGCCCGCTGGAGCCCGACACGACCTCGTACGACTACGACGCGCCGATCGACGAGTCCGGCCGGGCGACGGACAAGTTCTGGCGGTTCCGTGAGGTGCTGGCCGAGTACGCGCCGGGGCCACTGCCCGAACCCCCGCCCGCTCCCCCGCGGTTGGGCGAGCCGGCCGAGGTGCGGCTGACCGGCGGGGCACCCCTGGCCGCCGTACTGGACACGCTGGGCGGTCCGGAGGTCGCGGCGCCCGTCCCGCCGACCTTCGAGGAACTGGACGTGGACCGGGGCCTCGTCCGGTACGAGGTGACGGTCCCCGGGCCCCGCCAGCCGTACCCGCTCATCGCGCGCGGGCTGCGGGACCTGGCCGTCGTGTACGTCGACGGGGCGCGGGCCGGTGTGCTCGCCGAGGGCGACGAGCAGCTCAAGGAGCCCGTCGCCGGGCACGCGCGCGTGGAGCTGTGGGTGGAGTCCCTGGGGCGGGTCAACTACGGTCCGCGCAGCGGCGAACCGAAGGGCATCACCGGGGGGCTGCTGCACGAACGGCAGTATCTGCACGAGGTACGCGCGCGTGGGCTGCGCCTGGACGCGCTGGACACGCTCGGCGCCATCGAGGGCGTCGGCCTGCGGCCGCTCGCGCGGGACGGCGCCCCGGGGCTCTACCGGGGCACCGTCACCGTGCGGGGCGCCGGGGACGCGCGGCTCGAACTGCCGGGCTGGACGCGGGGGTTCGTCTGGGTCAACGGGTTCGGCCTGGGCCGCTACTGGTCGGCGGGCCCGCAGCGGTCGCTGTACGTGCCGGGTCCCGTGCTGCGCGAGGGCGACAACGAGGTCTGGCTGCTGGAGCTGGAGGAGTCGGCCCCGGCGGACGCGGACGGCATCCTTCTGCGGGCCCTCTAGAGGTCCCCCAGAGGCCCCTAGAGGGTGTCCGCGGCCTGGGCGATGGCGCTCGCGAAGGTGCTGACCTGGGTGTAGATGCCGGGCGCGCCCCGGCGGGCACAGCCGTCGCCCCAGCTGGTGATGCCGACCTCGATCCAGTGGCCGGAGTCGTCCTTGCGGAACATGGGGCCCCCGGAGTCGCCCGAGCAGGTGTCGACGCCGCCCTGGGCGTAGCCGGCGCAGATGTCGTCCTTGGGCAGCAGCCGGTCGCCGTAGTGCCGCTTGCAGGTGGTGTCGGAGACGTAGGGGACGGTCGCCTTGAGCAGCTTGTTCGAGGCGGCTGCGCCGTGCTCCTTGGTGGTGCCCCAGCCGATGATGGTGAACCTGCCCCGGTCGTAGCGGGTGGTGGTGGCGATGTTCAGGGTGGGCAGGTCGATCGGGCGGGCGAGCTTGATCAGCGCCCAGTCCTTGCCCTTGGTCTCGCCCTGGAAGCCGGGGGCCCGCACGACCGCGGTCGACCTGACCTTGATCGCGGAGGTGGAGCGCAGGTCGGTGACGCCGGCGGTCACGGTGATCCTGGTGTTCGGGCCGGAGGCGCTGTCCACACAGTGGCCCGCGGTCAGGACGACGTCCTTCTCGTAGAGCGCCCCGCCGCACCCCATCGAGAGATGGACCATGAACGGGAACTCGCTCGGCCCGGCGGGCGTTCCTCCCACGACGGGTGAGGGGACCGGGGAGGGCGCGGCGGCCAGGGCGAGGGCGACGGCGGCGATGCGGATCAACGTGTGTCCTTGGGTGGAGGATCGCGAGCCCCACAGCATGAAGATCAAAAAGAGGACATGACAAGGAGGGATCTCACGCCGGGTCCGGGCAACCCGACCGGGGAAATTCCGCTCGCCTCCCCGTAGAGTGGAACCGGGTTCAGGGCGTCTTGGGGGTCGGGCGTGGCGAACGGCGGACCGGTCGAGCACGGCTACCCACACCTGGAGACGGTGCGGGCCGCCATCACCGCGCTCTGGAAACGGCTGTCGTACGACACCGTCCAGACCTTCTCCACCAGCGTGCTCCCGGCCGATGTGGCCTTCTGTGACACCGACGACCTCCATCTGGGCGCCCAGCGCGTGGCCCGCGAACTGGTCCGCCACTACCGTCTCCCCGACGCCCGCATGATCGTCGGCTTCCGCGAGATGACCCACGCGGCGAACGTCGAACTCGCCGCGGGCCCCGAGTACTTCGTCGAGCTCAACGACCGCTTCCGCACCCATCGCCGGGACATCGGGGCGGCCCTGGCCCACGAGATCATGCATGTGTATCTGCACCGCGTGGACCTGTCCTTCCCCGGCACCCGCGACAACGAGATCCTCACGGACACGGCGACGACCTATCTCGGCGCGGGCTGGCTCCTGCTGGACGCGTACCGGGAGGACGCGGCCTCCTCCCAGAAACTCGGCTACCTCACCCCCGAGGAGTTCGGCTACGTCCTGGCGAAGCGCGCCCTGGTCTTCGACGAGGACCCGTCCATCTGGTTCACCAGCCCCCAGGCCTACGAGGCCTACACCCGGGGCATGGCCATGGCCCGCCGCGACGAACAGCAGCCCCCGCTCACGGCGGCCGGCTGGGCGGGCCGGCGCCGCTACGCCCGCGACCGCCGTCACGCCCAGGACCGCACCGCCCTGTCCCACCCCGAGGTCCCCTACACCTTCACCCCGGACGGACACGGCCCCCTGCGGGTGTCGTTCCCGTGCCCCACCTGCCATCAGCGGATCCGGGTGCCGGTGCGTGGGCGGGTCCGGGCGAGGTGCGGACTGTGCAGGACGGTACTGGAGTGCGACACCTAGACGGGGGCGGAGCCGGACAAGGGCGGCGACCGAACTCGGGACAAGGGCGGAGACCGAACTCGCAACGAGGGTGGAGACCGGGCTCAGGCCCCGTACACCGCGCCCGGGGCCTCGGCCCGAGCCAGGAGCTTCAGTGCCGTCTCCCCCGCCTCGGCCGCGCTCCGGCGCGCCCCCTTGTCGGCGCTCGGGCCAGGTCGCCAGCCCTCCATGACGGTGATCCGGCCGGCCTCCGCCTCGAAGACCCGGCCCGTCACTCCGGCGCTCGCGGCGGAGCCCAGCCAGACGACGAGCGGCGACACGTTCTCCGGCGCCATCGCGTCGAAACCGTCCGCCGGGGCGGCCATCGTCTCGGCGAACGTCCGCTCGGTCATCCGGGTCCGGGCCGCGGGCGCGATCGCGTTGACCTGGACGCCGTAGCGGGCGAGTTCGGCGGCGGCGACCAGCGTCAGCCCGACGATGCCGGCCTTCGCCGCGCTGTAGTTGCCCTGACCGAGCGAGCCCAGCAGGCCCGCCCCGCTGCTGGTGTTGACGATTCTCGCCACCGGCGTCCGCCCCGCCCTGGCCTCCGCCCGCCAGTGCGCGGCGGCGTGCTTCAGCGGCAGGAAGTGGCCTTTGAGATGGACCCTTACGACCGCGTCCCAGTCGTCCTCGTCGAGGTTGACCAGCATCCGGTCGCGCAGGAAGCCGGCGTTGTTGACCAGGGTGTCGAGGCGGCCGTACGTGTCCAGGGCGGTCGCGACGAGCGAGGCCGCTCCCTCGGTGGTCGCGATGTCGCCTCCGTGGGCGACCGCCTCGCCGCCCGCGGCGCGGATCTCTTCCACCACCCGCGCCGCCGGGCTGTCGGCATCCGGTGTGCCGTCCAGTCCGACGCCCAGGTCGTTCACGACCACCCGGGCCCCCTCCCCCGCGAACGCGCGCGCGTGCGCCCGCCCGAGCCCGCGTCCCGCCCCGGTGACGACGACGACCCGGCCGTCACAGATTCCGCTCATCCCATGTCCCCTCTCATGTCTCCTTGTTGGCGGTCGCGGCATCCAGGAAGGCCGGCCGCTCCCCGCCGCCGTGCACGAGCAGGCTCGCCCCGGTGATGTAGGCGGCGGCGTCGGAGGCGAGGAAGACGGCGGCCGCCCCCACGTCGGCGGGGGTCGCCAGCCGGCCGAGCGGCACGGTCCCGGAGACCGCCTCGACGCCCTCCTCGCCGCCGTAGTGGAGATGGGCCAGTTCGGTGCGGACCATGCCGACGACGAGGGTGTTGACCCGCACCCGGGGCGCCCATTCGACGGCCATCGAGCGGGCCAGGTGGTCCAGCCCCGCCTTGGCCGCGCCGTACGCGGCCGAACCGGGAGAGGGCCGGCTGCCGCTCACGCTCCCGATCATCACGACGGATCCCTTCGCCCGCCGGAGGTGCTCGTAGGCGGCGAGGGAGGCCGTCAGCGGGGTGATCAGGTTCAGCTCGACGACCCGTGCGTGCCGCTCCGCGTCCGCGTCCGCCAGCCGCCGGTACGGGGCACCGCCCGCGTTGTTGACGAGCACGTCGAGCCGGGGCAGGGCGTCGAAGAAGGCCCGTACGGCTGCCGGGTCCCGCAGGTCCAGGGGCGCGAACCCGACTCCCTCGACGGGTTCCCCGGGGGGCCGGCGGGCGCAGACGAGGACCTCGGCCCCGGCGTCGGCGAAGGACCGCGCGATCCCGGCTCCGACGCCGCGTGTACCGCCGGTGACGACGACGGTCCTGCCGCGCAATGAGTTATCCACAGGCCTCCCGCTCCGATCGTGCGGCTGCTAGCTTCGAAGCCTCACACCTAACAAATGTTTGGTGGAGAGGTGTTGTCTGGAAAGGTAGCTGATGCGCCGATGGGTGTCTCCACCTCGTCCCCGGAAAAGGGGATTTCGGTCGTCACGGTCGACTACCCGCCGGTGAACGCCCTGCCGGTGAGCGGTTGGTACGCCCTGGCCGACGCCGTGCGCGCCGCGGGCCGCGACCGGCGGGCGCGCTGTGTCGTACTGGCCGCCGAGGGGCGGGGATTCAACGCGGGCGTGGACATCAAGGAGATCCAGGCACAGGGGTCGGCCGCGCTGGTCGGCGCCAACCGCGGCTGCTTCGAGGCCTTCGCGGCGGTGTACGAGTGCGATGTACCGGTGGTGGCGGCGGTGCACGGCCACTGTCTGGGCGGCGGCATCGGGCTGGTGGGGAACGCCGATGTGATCGTGGCGAGCGAGGACGCCGTCTTCGGGCTGCCCGAGCTGGACCGGGGCGCCCTGGGCGCGGCGACCCATCTGGCCCGGCTGGTCCCGCAGCATCTGATGCGCGCCCTGTACTACACCTCGCGCACGGTGACCGCGGCCGAGCTGCACGCGCACGGTTCGGTGTGGCGCGTGGTGCCGCGCGCCGGGCTGCGGGCCGCGGCCCTGGAGTCGGCGCGCGAGATCGCCTCCAAGGACGGGGAGCTGCTGCGGCTGGCCAAGGCCGCCATCAACGGCATCGATCCGGTCGACGTGCGCCGCAGCTACCGCTTCGAGCAGGGCTTCACCTACGAGGCGAGCACGGTCGGGGTGGCCGACCGGGTCCGCGACACCTTCGGCAGGGAAAGGGAGGGTGCACAGGAGTGAGCGACAAGACGATGACCGCCGAGCAGGTCGTCTCCCGTCTCGAGAGCGGCATGACCCTCGGCATCGGCGGCTGGGGCTCGCGCCGCAAACCGATGGCCCTGGTCAGGGCGTTGCTGCGATCCGATGTCACCGACCTGAAGATCATCTCGTACGGCGGCCCGGACGTCGGGATGCTGGCGGCCGCCGGGCGGATCCGCAGCCTGGTGGCCGCCTTCGTCACCCTCGACTCGATCCCGCTCGAACCGCACTACCGCGCGGCCCGCGAGCGGGGCGCCTTCGAGCTGACGGAGATCGACGAGGCGATGTTCATGTGGGGGCTGCGCGCTGCGGCCGACCGGCTGCCGTTCCTGCCGGTGCGGGCCGGGATCGGCTCGGACGTGATGCGGGTCAACCCGGGTCTGCGGACGGTGACTTCGCCGTACGAGGACGGGGAGACGTTCGTGGCGATGCCCGCCCTGCGGATGGACGCGGCCCTGGTGCACGTGGGGCGCGCCGACCGGCTGGGCAACGGGCAGTTCCTGGGCCCGGACCCCTACTTCGACGACCTGTTCTGCGAGGCGGCGGACGCGGCCTATCTGTCGTGCGAACGGATCGTGGACACGGCCGAGTTGACGAAGGAGGCCGCACCCCAGTCGCTGCTGGTGAAGCGGCACACGGTGACGGGGGTCGTGGAGGCCCCGAACGGCGCGCACTTCACGTCCTGCGCGCCGGACTACGGGCGGGACGAGGCGTTCCAGCGGACCTACGCGACCACGCCCTGGCCGGAGTTCGCGGCCCGGTTCCTGGCCGGGGACGAGCAGGCGTACCAGGCGGCGGTGAGGGAGGAGTCATGACCGAGGTCACCGGCGCGTCCCTTGCCGCCGTCACCCGCGCCGAGTACTGCGTGATCGCCTGCGCCGAGGCCTGGCGTGACGCGGGCGAGATCCTGGCGAGCCCGATGGGGCTGATCCCCTCCGTGGGAGCCCGGCTGGCCCGTCTCACCTTCTCTCCGGACCTGCTGCTGACCGACGGCGAGGCGATGCTCGTCCGCCCGGACGGCACCGTCGAGGGCTGGCTCCCCTACCGTCAGCACCTGGCCCTCGTCACCGGCGGGCGGCGGCACGTGATGATGGGGGCCAGCCAGATCGACCGGTTCGGCAACCAGAACATCTCCTGCATCGGCGACTGGGAGCGGCCGACGCGGCAGTTGCTCGGAGTGCGGGGAGCGCCGGTCAACACCCTCAACAACCCGACCAGTTACTGGGTGCCGAAGCACTCCCGGCGGGTCTTCGTGGAGAAGGTCGACATGGTGTGCGGGGTGGGGTACGACCGTGCGGCCGCCCATGCGGACACGAGCCGCTTCCACCGCATCCCGCGGGTCGTCTCCGACCTGGGTGTCTTCGACTTCGCGACACCCGACCACTCCATGCGGCTGGCCTCGCTGCACCCCGGGGTGAGCGTCGAACAGGTCCGTGCGGCCACCGGGTTCACGCTGACGGTCCCTGACGAGGTGCCGTACACACGCGAACCGACGGCGGACGAGCTGAGGCTGATCCGCGAGGTGCTCGATCCGGGCGACACCCGCTCCAGAGAGGTCGGCTCCTGATGGACACCGCGCTGACCCGGCTGGTCGGGGTCCGGCACCCGATCGTGCAGACGGGCATGGGCTGGGTGGCCGGCCCCCGTCTGGTCGCGGCGACGGCGAACGCGGGAGCGCTGGGCGTCCTCGCCTCCGCGACGATGACCACGGACCGCTTGCGGGAGGCGATACTGGAGGTCAGGTCCCGCACGGACGCGCCGTTCGGGGTCAACCTCCGCGCCGACGCGGCGGACGCGGCCGACCGGGTCCGCGTCATCGTCGAGGAGGGCGTCCGGGTCGCGTCCTTCGCCCTCGCGCCCTCCCCCGGGCTGATCGCCGAGCTGAAGGAGGCGGGTGTCGTCGTCATCCCCTCCATCGGTGCCCGGCGGCACGCGGAGAAGGTCGCGGCGTGGGGGGCGGACGCCGTGATCGTGCAGGGCGGCGAGGGCGGCGGCCACACCGGCGAGGTGGCGACGACGGTGCTGTTGCCGCAGGTGGTGGACGCGGTCGGCATACCGGTGGTGGCGGCGGGCGGCTTCTTCGACGGGCGGGGGCTGGTCGCGGCGCTGGCGTACGGGGCGGCGGGGGTCGCCATGGGCACGCGGTTCCTGCTCACCTCCGACTCGACGGTGCCGGACGCCGTGAAGGCGCGGTATCTGGCGGCCACGGTCAAGGACGTCACCGTGACCACGGCGGTGGACGGGCTGCCGCACCGGATGCTGCGCACCGACCTGGTCGCGGCGCTGGAGCACTCCGGCCGCGCGAGGGCCCTGTTCCAGGCGGTCCGCCGGGCCGCGGGCTTCCGGAAGCTCTCCGGGCTGACCTGGCGGGGGATGGTGCGCGACGGGCTCGCCCTCAAGCACGGCAAGGAGCTGTCCTGGAGTCAGGTCCTGCTCGCCGCCAACACTCCGATGCTGCTCAAGTCGGCCATGGTGGACGGCCGTACGGACCTCGGGGTGATGGCATCCGGACAGGTCGCCGGGGTGATCGACGACCTGCCGTCGTGCGCGGAGCTGGTGGAGCGGATCATGAAGGAGGCGGACCAGGTCCGGGCGAGACTGGCCACCACTCGCTGACCGTCGTTCTCACAGCCTCTCGATGATCGTCACGTTGGCCTGTCCTCCGCCCTCGCACATCGTCTGGAGGCCGAACCGGCCACCCGTGCGCTCCAGTTCGTGGAGGAGGGTCGTCATCAGCTTGACGCCGGTCGCGCCGAGGGGGTGCCCGAGGGCGATCGCGCCACCGTTCGCGTTGACCCTCTCCGGGTCGGCGCCGGTCTCCTTCAGCCAGGCCAGGACGACCGGCGCGAAGGCTTCGTTGATCTCGACGAGGTCGATGTCGTCGATGGTCAGGCCGGTCTTCTTCAGGGCGTGGGCGGTGGCCGGGATGGGCGCGGAGAGCATGCGGATGGGGTCCTCGCCGCGCACGGAGAGGTGGTGCACGCGCGCCCGTGGCGTGAGCCCGTGCTCGCGCACCGCCCGCTCCGAGGCCAGCAGCATCGCCGCCGCGCCGTCGGAGACCTGGGAGGAGCAGGCGGCGGTGACGGTGCCGCCGTCGAGGACCGGCTTCAGTCCCGCCATCTTCTCCAGCGAGGTGTCCCGGCGCGGGCCCTCGTCGACGCCGACCGCCCCGTACGCCACGGTCTCCCGCTCGAACCGTCCCTCGTCGATCGCCCGCAGCGCCCGCCGGTGCGAGCGCAGCGCGAACTCCTCCTGGTCCTCGCGGCTGATCCCCCACTTGGCGGCGATCATCTCGGCGCCCACGAACTGGTTGACGGGCTGGTCCCCGTACCGGGCCCGCCAGCCCTCACTGCCCGCGAAGGGTCCGGCCGTGAAGCCCAGCGGCTCGGCGGCCTGCCGGGTCGCGAAGGCGATCGGGATCTGCGACATGTTCTGCACCCCGCCCGCGACCACCAGGTCCTGGGTGCCGGACAGCACGCCCTGCGCCGCGAAGTGCACGGCCTGCTGCGAGGAACCGCACTGCCGGTCGACGGTCACACCCGGCACCTCCTCGGGCAGCCCGGCCGCCAGCCAGCAGGTCCGGGCGATGTCCCCGGCCTGCGGCCCCACCGCGTCCAGACAGCCGAGGACGACGTCCTCGACGGCGGCCGGGTCCACGCCGGAGCGCGCCACCAGCTCCTTCAGCACATGCGCGCCCAGGTCGGCCGGGTGGACCCCGCTCAGCCCACCTCCCCGCCGTCCCACGGGTGTTCGGACCGCTTCGACGATATAGGCCTCGGCCATGGCGACTCCCTCAGCAGAAAGGGCTACTCACGTACGGCGATCCCGTCCAGCACCATCGACAGGTACTGCCGGGCGATCTCCTCGGGGCTGTGCTGTCCGCCGGGCCGGTACCAGGAGGCGGCCACCCACACGGTGTCGCGCACGAACCGGTAGGTGAGGCGGACGTCGAGGTCGGCCCGGAAGACCCGGGCGGCGACCCCTCTCTCCAGCGTGGACAGCCACGCCTTCTCGAACCTGCGCTGTGACTCGGCCAGGAACGCGAACCGCTCCTGCGCCACCAGCTGCCGGCTCTCCTTCTGGTAGATCGCGACGGCGGCGCGGTGCCGGTCGATCTCCCGGAACGACTCGGTGACCAGGGCCTCCAGCGTCTCCCGCGGCCCCAGTTCGGCCTCCAGGACGGCGTCGTAGCCGTCCCAGAGCTCGTCGAGGAAGGTGCGCAGGATCTCCTCCAGCATCGATTCCTTGGAGTCGAAGTGGTAGTAGAGGCTGCCCGCGAGCATGCCCGCGTGGTCCGCGATCCTGCGTACGGTGGTGGCGTTGTAGCCCTGCTCGGCGAAGACCTCGGCGGCGGTCTCGAGGAGTTCGGCGCGCCGGGCGGGGGCCGCGGTCACCTGGGGCTTCTTCTTGGTCGGCACAGGTCCATTGTGATCCTAGGGCGTGTTGCGAAAGTCCCGCCTGCCGGGCGACGCCTGGCACGCTCCCCCACTGCCTCAAGGGCGTGGGAGGTGCCCCCACTCGCCGCACCGGGCGAAAACCCACGGACAACCAGTACGAGGGCTTCCGCCCGGCACGCCGAGAGCACGCCCCAGACGCCGCCCGGCCCGCCCTCCGGGCGGACGACGGGACTTTCGCAACACGCCCTAGGC
>NZ_JBEXCS010000083.1:0-44745 GCF_040605395.1 Streptomyces sp. NPDC005648
TCTGGGGGAGTTTGAGGACGAGGCCGTTCAGGCCGAAGCGGGGGTCTGGGGGCGGCAGCCCCCAGGCGGTGGAGTCAGGCGGTGGAGTCAGGCCGACGCCGGCATGGACCGAGGCACCCCGGAGGACCCCCGCACCATCAGCTCCCCCCGAATCGCCGCGATCCCCCCCGGCGGCGGCTCCTCCCGCCCCATCGCGATCCGCCCCGCCCGGGCCCCCGCCTCCGCCAGCGGCAACCGCACCGTCGTCAGCGCGGGCACCGCGTCCACGCTGAACGGCAGATCGTCGAACCCGGCGACGGAGACGTCCTCCGGGATCCGCAGCCCCGACTCCCGCAGCGCCGCACACGCCCCCAGCGCGACGGAGTCGTTCGCCGCCACCACGGCCGTGAGCGACGCGTCCCGCCGCAGCAGCTCCAGCGTGGCCTCGTAGCCGGCCTGCCGGTCGTACCGCCCCCACACGGTCCACCGGGGGTCCTCCTCGATCCCCGCCGCCGCCAGCGCGGCCCGGTGCCCCTCCAGCCGGTGCCGCGTCGTCGTCCGCTCCTCCGGCCCCGCGATATAGCCGAGCCGCCGATGCCCCAGCCCGATCAGATGCTCGGTCAGCCGCTGCCCGCCCCCACGGTTGTCGAAGGTCAGCGCGATCGCCCCGGTGGCCTCCGCCGGCGGCCGCCCGCACAGCACCACCCGCGTCCCCGCGTCCGCCAGCTTCCGCAGCTTCGACGCCACCGCCGCCGCGTGCGGCTCGTTCTCCACCGCCCCACCGGTCAGCACCACGGCCGCCGCCCGCTGCCGCTGCAGCAGGGTCAGATAGGTCAGCTCACGCTCCGGCGAACCCCCCGTGTTGCAGACCACGGCGAGGCGCTCACCCCCCGCGCGGCCCCCCGGCCCCCCGATCTCCGACTGGATCGCACTCGCCATGATCCCGAAGAAGGGGTCCGCGATGTCGTTGACCAGGATGCCGACCAGGTCGGAAGTGGCGGCGGCCAGCGCACTCGCCGGCCCGTTCAGCACATAGTCCAGCTCGTCGACAGCCTTCAGCACCCGCTCACGGGTGGAGGCGGCCACGGGATAGTTCCCGTTCAGCACGCGCGACACCGTCGCGGGCGAGACCTGCGCGCGCGCTGCCACGTCCGCCAGGGTCACCGTCATCTCGTCGTCCTCCGGTCGCGCATCTCTTCGTACGTCGTCGTACGTGCTCGTAGACAGGGCCGCAGGCGGCCGCGGTTCCTGGGCCACCCCGGCCTCGGTCCCGAAATGTTTCGAGCCGACCTTACGGGTCAAGCTCCCTGTTGTTCGCCCCCTCGAACAACTCGACTCCGTCACGGTCTTGTCCAGACCGCTGCTCAGAGGCTAGCTTCTTATCGAATAGAAAGCGCTTGCTGTGACGCTCACCAGTAGGAGACAGGGCGTACGCGGCGCGGACCCCGCGTACGAAGGGAATGACGTGACACGCAAGACGGTGCGTATCGCCATGAATGGTGTGACCGGGCGCATGGGCTACCGCCAGCACCTGGTCCGGTCCATCCTGGCCATCCGGGAACAGGGCGGCCTCGACCTCGGCGACGGCACCGTGCTGTGGCCGGAACCGGTCCTGGTCGGCCGCCGCGAGCACGCCCTCACGGCGCTCGCCGAGCAGCACGGCCTGGACCAGCGGAACATCTCGACCGACGTCGACGCGGTCCTCGCGGACCCGACCGTCGAGATCTACTTCGACGCGCAGGTGACCTCGGCCCGCGAGGAGGCGATCAAGAAGGCGATCGCCGCGGGCAAGCACATCTACACCGAGAAGCCGACGGCCACCGGCCTGGAGGGAGCCCTGGAGCTGGCCCGGCTGGCCAAGGACGCCGGCATCAAGCACGGCGTCGTCCAGGACAAGCTCTTCCTCCCCGGCCTGCTCAAGCTGAAGCGCCTGATCGACGGCGGCTTCTTCGGCCGGATCCTGTCCATCCGCGGCGAGTTCGGCTACTGGGTCTTCGAGGGCGACTGGCAGACCGCCCAGCGCCCCTCCTGGAACTACCGCGCCGAGGACGGCGGCGGCATCGTCGTCGACATGTTCCCGCACTGGGAGTACGTCCTGCACGAGCTGTTCGGCCGGGTGAAGTCCGTCCAGGCCCTCACCGCCACCCACATCCCGCAGCGCTGGGACGAGGACGACAAGCCCTACGACGCCACCGCCGACGACGCCGCCTACGGCATCTTCGAGCTCGACGGCGGCGCGATCGCCCAGATCAACTCCTCCTGGGCCGTCCGCGTCAACCGCGACGAACTCGTCGAGTTCCAGGTCGACGGCACGGAGGGCTCGGCGGTCGCGGGCCTGCGCAACTGCCGCGTCCAGCACCGCTCCCTGACTCCCAAGCCGGTCTGGAACCCCGACATCCCGGCCACCTACTCCTTCCGCGACCAGTGGCAGGAGGTCCCGGACAACGAGGAGTTCGACAACGGCTTCAAGGCCCAGTGGGAGCTCTTCCTCAAGCACGTCTACGCCGCCGCCCCCTACCACTGGGACCTCCTCGCCGGCGCCCGCGGCGTCCAGCTCGCCGAGCTGGGCCTGAAGTCCTCGGCCGAGGGCCTGCGTCTCGACGTACCGGAGGTCTCGCTGTGACCATCCGACTCCCCGACTTCAAGGGCGGGTCGAGGGCCTACGAGCCCCGCCCCGAGCCCGTCGCCGTCACCCCGGGCGCGCCCTTCACCTCCCGTACGGTCTTCTCGGCGGCGCATGTCGTCGCCGACCCGTTCGCGGACACCACCCCCGACTCGCCCGCCGCCGTCGACTGGGACGCCACCCTCGCCTTCCGCCGCCACCTGTGGTCCCACGGCCTCGGGGTCGCGGAGGCGATGGACACCGCCCAGCGCGGAATGGGCCTGGACTGGGCGGGTGCCGCCGAGCTGATCCGCCGCAGCGCCGCCGAGGCCAAGGCGGTCGGCGGCCGTATCGCCTGCGGTGTGGGCACCGACCAGATCACCGCCGGGTCTCTCGTGGAGGTCCGGGCCGCCTACGAGGAGCAGCTCGCGCTCGTGGAGGCCTCCGGCGCGCAGGCGATCCTGATGGCGTCCCGCGCGCTGGCCGCCGCCGCGTCCGGCCCCGAGGACTATCTGGAGGTCTACGGCCATCTCCTGCGCCAGGCGTCCGAGCCGGTCGTCCTGCACTGGCTCGGCCCGATGTTCGACCCGGCGCTGGAGGGCTACTGGGGCTCGGCCGACCTCGACTCGGCCACCGACACCTTCCTGGAGGTCATCGCCGCCCACCCCGACAAGGTGGAGGGCATCAAGGTCTCGCTGCTCGACGCACAGCGCGAGATCGACATCCGGCGCCGGCTCCCGCAGGGCGTCCGCTGCTACACCGGCGACGACTTCAACTACCCCGAGCTGATCGCCGGCGACGAGAAGGGCTTCAGCCACGCCCTGCTCGGCATCTTCGACCCGCTGGGCCCGCTGGCGGCGGAGGCGGTACGGGTACTGGACACCGGCAACGTTGTCGGCTTCCGTGAACTCCTCGATCCCACCGTCGAGTTGTCCCGCCATCTCTTCCAGACACCGACCCGCTTCTACAAGACGGGTGTGGTCTTCCTCGCCTGGCTCGCGGGCCACCAGTCGCACTTCACCATGGTCGGCGGCCTCCAGTCGGCCCGCTCCCTCCCGCACTTCGCCCGCGCCTACGAACTCGCCGACGGCCTGGGCCTGTTCCCGGACCCCAAGCTGGCCGAGGAGCGGATGAAGAACCTTCTCTCCCTCTACGGGGTGGACCAGTGAGCGCGCTCGGGGACCTGGACCTGTCCCGCTTCTCCATCAACCAGATGACGGTGAAGCAGCTGTCGATGCCCGAACTGGTCGACGCCTGCCGGGAGTTCGGCATCGGTAACATCGGCCTGTGGCGCGAGCCCGTCCAGTCGTACGGCCTCGACGCGACCGCCAAGCTGATCCGCGACGCGGGCCTGACGGTCACCACCCTGTGCCGCGGCGGCTTCTTCACGGCGATCGACCCGGCCGAGCGCGCCGCCGCCCTCGACGACAACCGGCGGGCCATCGACGAGGCGGCCACCCTCGGCACCGACACGCTGGTGCTCGTCTCCGGCGGCCTGCCGGCCGGCTCCAAGGACCTGCACGGCGCCCGGGAGCGGATCGCGGACGCGCTGGGGGAGCTGGGCCCCTACGCCGAGGAGCACGGCGTCCGTCTGGCCATCGAGCCGCTGCACCCGATGTACGCCTCCGACCGCTGTGTGGTCTCGACGCTGGCCCAGGCCCTGGACCTCGCCGAGAGGTTCCCGGCCCACCAGGTCGGCGTCACCGTGGACACGTACCACATCTGGTGGGACGACCACGCGCCCGCGCAGATCGCCCGCGCGGGCGCCGGCGGCCGTATCCACACCTTCCAGCTCGCCGACTGGACCACGCCGTTGCCGGAGGGCGTGCTCAACGGGCGTGGGCAGATCGGTGACGGCGCGATCGACATGCGGGAGTGGAAGGGGTACGTCGAGGCCGCCGGCTACACCGGCCCGATCGAGGTCGAGCTGTTCAACGACGGTCTGTGGGCCCGGGACGGCCGGGAGGTGCTGGCCGAGACGGCCCGGCGCTTCGTCGAGCACGCGGGCTGAGACCGCCGTGGCCACCGCGCCCCGCACCGAGGGGACGACCGGTGCGGGAGCGGGGCCGTACCTTCACCACGTCCGGATCCGCGGGATGCCGGGCGGAGCCGTGCTGTGATTGTCACATGACAACTCAGTCCACCACCGGCACCGTGACCGCCCTGCGGCGCTACCCGGTCAAGTCCATGCTCGGCGAGCGGATCAAGGCCACGGAGGTGACGGACCGCGGCCTCGCGGGCGACCGGCGGCTCGCGCTGGTGGACCGGGAGACGGGCAAGGTGGCCAGTGCCAAGACCCCCCGGCTGTGGCGGGAGTTGCTGAACTGCGCCGCGACCCTCACGGAGACCGGCGCGGACATCACCACCCCGGACGGCCGGACCCTCCACGGCACCGGCCCCGGCACCGACGACGCGCTCTCGGACCTGCTCGGCCGCCCGGTCACCCTGACCGGCACACCACCGCCCGCCGCGACGCTCGACCGCTCCCGCCCGGAACAGGTCCTGGAATCCGGCCCGGACGCCCGGGTGGAGGCGGACATCGTCCAGTTCGGCTCGGCCTGTCCGCCCGGCACCTTCTTCGACTTCGCGCCGGTCCATCTGATCACCACCGCGACCCTGGCCCGTATCGCCGCCCTGAGCCCGCGCGGCACGGTCGAGGCCGAGCGCTACCGCCCCAACCTGGTGATCGGCCTCGACGAGGACGGCTTCCCCGAGAACGACTGGCTCGGCAAGGAGCTGACCGTGGGCGACGAGCTGATCATCCGGGTGATCGCCCTCACCCCCCGCTGCACGATCCCCACCCTCGCCCACGGCCCCTTCCCCCGCGACCCCGACGCCCTGCGCGTCCCGTCCCGCCACAACCGCGTCACCGCCTTCCCGGACCGGGCGCCGGAACCGTGCGCGGGGGCGTATGCCCAGGTGGTGCGGGGTGGGCGGGTGCGTGAGGGGGATGTCGTACGGGTCTGAGGACCGCCCGCGAAAAAAATCCCGGCAGCCGTACAACCCTTCCGGCACCCCGCGGGTCGTACTTGGCATCAGGACTCTTGGAGGGGGATCTGGGGGGATCGCGGGGGTTCTGATACCGGAGGGGAAAACCCGAGGGGGCTTGGTCGACGGACCGGGCCCCCTCGAATTTGTGCCGGCCCGATGGTGCCGGCCCGATGGTATGGGCCCGAGTGTGCGGGCCCGGCCGGGCGTCGGCCTCAGAAGAACACCCCGCACCGCAGCAGCACATTCGCGTACGGCCGTGCCTCGCCCGTGCGCACCACGAGCCGCGCCCCGGCCGACAGCTCCTTCAGCCGCTCGTGCGGGACCAGCTCCAGCTCGGGGAACTCGCCCTTGAGCAGGGCGGCGGCACCGGGATTGGCTCCCTGGACCTCCGCCGCCGCCGTGGCGCCCTCGACCACCAGCTCGGCCAGCAGCCCGTCCAGGACCGTCGCGAAGGACGGCACCCCGGCCCGGAAGGCGAGGTCGACGACCCGAGGCCCGTCCGGTATCGGCATCCCCGCGTCGCACACCAGCACCCGGTCACCGTGCCCCAGCTCGGCCAGCGCACCGGAGAGCCGGCGGTTCAGGATTCCCGCCTTCTTCACAGCGACTCCCCTCGCGGGGCGGTGCCGGGTCCGCCGTCCGGCTTTCCGCCGGGGGGCCGGGGGGCGTCCCCCGGGCCGCCACAGCCCAGGGCGTCGACCTCCTCGGCGGTCGGGAAGGACACCTGGGCGCCTTCCTTGGTGACCGCGGCCGCCCCGACCCGGGCCGCGTACGCCGCCGCCTCGGCCGGCGTGGAACCCGCCCCCAGCCGCCACGCCAGCGCGGCGGTGAACGCGTCGCCCGCGCCCGTGGTGTCGACCGCGTCGACCTTCACCGAGGGCACCCGGGTCACCCCCTCCCCGGAGGCCACCAGCGCACCCTCCGCGCCCAGGGTGATCACCACCGACCGCGGGCCCTTGGCCAGCAGCAGCCGCGCCCAGTCCTCGGGGCGGTCGCTGACACAGGCCTCGCCGAGGACCACCCTCGCCTCGTGCTCGTTGACGATCAGCGGGTCGCAGGCGGCCAGCACCTCGGTGGGGAGAGGCCGGGGCGGGGAGGGGTTCAGCACGAAACGGCTCTCCGGAGTCAGACTCCGTACGACCTCCACGACCGTCTCCAGCGGGATCTCCAGCTGTACGGAGACCACCCGCGAGGCCTGGAAGAGACATGCGGCGGCCTTCACGTCCGCCGCGGTCAGCCGGCCGTTCGCGCCCGGCGACACCACGATGCTGTTGTCCCCGGACGGGTCGACGGTGATCAGCGCGACACCGGTCGGCGCCCCGCCCACCAGCACCCCCACCGTGTCGACACCTGCCGCCCGCTGCGAGTCCAGCAGCAGCCGCCCGTACGCGTCGTCGCCGACCCGGGCCAGCAGGGCCGTACGGGCCCCGAGACGGGCGGCGGCCACCGCCTGGTTGGCGCCCTTGCCGCCGGGGTGCACGGCCAGGTCGGAACCGAGCACCGTCTCGCCGGCCCCGGGCCGCCGCTCTACGCCGATCACCAGGTCGGCGTTGGCCGACCCTACGACCAGTAGGTCGTAGTCGTACATGAAGTGACTCCCCTAGTCAGTGACTTCGGGCGGGCGGTCGCCGTACGACCGCCCGCCCGCTTCCCCGCCGTCAGCCCGTGAAGCCGGCCACGTTCTCCTTGGTGACCACCTTCACCGGCACCTTCACCGTCTCCTCGACCTTCTTGCCCTGAAGGGCCTTCAGCGCGTTGTCCACGGCGATTTTGCCCAGCATCGACGGCTGTTGTGCCACGGACGCGTAGAGCGTGCCGTTCTTCACGGCGGTCAGCCCGTCCGGGGTGCCGTCGAAGCCGACCACGGAGACCGACGTGCCGGCCTTGGAGCCCAGCGCCTTGACCGCGCCGAGTGCCATCTCGTCGTTGGCGGCGATCACGCCCCGGACGTCCGGGTGGGCCTGGAGCAGGTTCGACATGACGTCGAGGCCCTTGGTGCGGTCGAAGTCGGCGGGCTGCTGCGCGACGACCTGGATTCCCGGGTACGCCTTGAGGCCCGCCGCGAAACCGGCCGCGCGCTCACGGGCCGCCGAGGTGCCCGCCTGGCCCTGAAGGATGACGATCCTGCCCTTGCCCCCGAGCTTCTCGCCGATCGTCCGCGCGGCCAGCTCACCGCCCTTGACGTTGTCGGAGGCCACGAGGGCGTCCACGCTCACCCTGTTGACACCTCGGTCGACCGCGATGACCGGGATCCCCGCCTTGTCGGCGGCCTTCACGGAGTTGCTCGCCGCGTCGGAGTCCACCGGGTTGACGATGATCGCGCCCAGGTTCGAACTGGTGAAGTTCTGCAGCTGGTTGGCCTGCTGCGAGGCGTCGTTCTGCGCGTCGGTGACGGTCAGGTCCACACCCAGCCTCTTCGCCTCGGCCTGGGCGCCGGAGCGGATCTGCACGAAGAAGGGGTTGTTGAGCGTGGACAGGGACAGGCCCAGCTTCGGCGTGGTGGACGAGGAGCCGTTGTGCAGGAAGGAGGTCGCGCCCACGAGGGCGACGGTGACGACCGCCGCGAGGGCGTAGGTCCCCGCCTGCCTGGTCCTGTTGCCGCCGGAACCCGCGGTCACCGGGGTCGCCCCCGCCTTGCGCCGCAGCGTGTCGAGGAGCACCGCGAGCGCGATGACGACACCGATGACGACCTGCTGCCAGAAGGCGGACACGTTCAGCAGGTTGAGGCCGTTCCTGAGCACCGCCAGGATCAGCGCGCCGATCAGGGTGCCGGACGCCTTGCCCGTGCCACCGGCCAGCGAGGCTCCGCCGATGACGACCGCGGCGATGGCGTCCAGCTCATAGCCGTCGGCGGCCTGCGGCTGCGCGGAGGAGAGCCGGGAGGCGAGCACGATGCCCGCGACCGCGGCGAACAGCCCGGAGAAGGCGTAGATCGCGAGCTTCTGCTTCCTCACCCGCAGCCCGGACAGGCGCGCGGCCTCCTCGTTGCCGCCGATCGCGTACATGGAGCGGCCGATGTACGTCCGCCCCAGCACGAAGGCCGCGACCAGACCCGTCACGATCATGACGAGCACCGGCACGGGCAGCCAGCCGCCGAGGGTGTCGCCGAGGTGCGAGACCGAGTCCGGGAAGGGGATCGGGGAGCCCTCGGAGATCACCAGCGACAGACCGCGCGCCACCGACAGCATGGCGAGCGTCGCGATGAACGGCGGCAGCTTCCCGTACGCGATCAGGAAGCCGTTGACCAGCCCCGCCACGATGCCGGTCGCGACGGAGAGGAGCACCGCCAGGAAGACCGGCACACCGTGCGACGTCGCGCTCCAGGCGAGGACGGTGGCCGAGAGCGCGGCCACCGAGCCGACCGACAGGTCGATGCCCGCCGAGACGATCACGAAGGTGACGCCGAAGGCCAGGATCGCGGTCACGGCCGCCTGGACGCCGACGTTGAGCAGGTTGTCCGTCGTCAGGAAGTCACCGGACAGCGCCGACAGGGCGATGACCAGGACGATCAGCGCGGTGAGCGCGCCGTTGTCGAGCAGGAGGCGGCGCAGCCCGCTGGTGGCGCCGCCCGCGCCCGCCCGGCTCTTGAGCGTGTCAGTGGCCACGGCTGGCCTCCGTTTCGGTCTTCTCATTCATGGGGTTGCTGACGGCGAGCGCCATCACGGAGTCCTGGGTGGCCTCACCGGCCGCGAGTTCGCCCGCGATCCGGCCCTGGGCCATCACCAGCACCCGGTCGCTCATACCGAGCACCTCGGGCAGGTCGCTGGAGATCATGAGTACGGCCGCGCCCTGGGCGGTGAGTTCATTGATCAGCTGGTAGATCTCGACCTTGGCGCCGACGTCGATCCCGCGCGTCGGCTCGTCGAGGATCAGCACCTTGGTGTCGGCGAGCAGCCACTTGCCGATGACGACCTTCTGCTGGTTGCCGCCGGACAACGTCCGTACGTGCTGCTGGAGTCCGGCCATCCGCACGCCGAGCTGCTCGGCGATCCGCGCCGCGGCCTCGCGCTGCCCCTTGAGGTCGACGAGCCCCGCGCGCGTGGCCGCGCGCATGGTCACCAGGCCGAGGTTCTCCTCGACGGTCTGGTCGAGCACCAGCCCCTGACCCTTGCGGTCCTCGGGGACGAGCCCGATGCCGGCCCTCATGGCCGCGCCCACGTCATGGCGCTTCAGAGGCGTCCCGGAGACCTTGACGGCCCCCTTGTCGTACGGGTCCGCGCCGAACACCGCCCGTACGACCTCGGTGCGGCCGGCCCCGACGAGCCCCGCGACCCCCACGACCTCACCGGCGTGCACCTCGAAGCCGACGTCGTGGAAGACGCCGTCCCGGGTGAGCCCCTCGACGGTGAGCAGGGCGGTGCCCGTCTCGGCCCGCTCCCTCGGATACTGCTGCTCGATGGAACGGCCCACCATCAGCCGTACCAGCTCCTCCTCGGGGGTGGAGGCGGGCACCTGGCCGACGCTCCTGCCGTCCCGGATCACGGTCACCCGGTCGCCCAGGGCGGCGATCTCCTCCAGATGGTGCGTGATGAAGACGATGCCCACGCCCTCCTCGCGCAGCTTCCGCACGATCGCGAAGAGCTTCTCGACCTCCTCGGAGGTGAGCACGGCGGTCGGCTCGTCCATGATCAGCACCCGCGCGTCCAGGCTCAGCGCCTTGGCGATCTCGACCATCTGAAGGCGGGCGATACCGAGTTCACGCACGCGCGCGCGTGGCGACACCTTGACGCCCACGCGCGCGAGCAGCACCTCGGCGTCGGCCTCCATCCGCTTCCGGTCGATCATCCCGAGCCGGCGCGGCTGCCGCCCCAGGAAGATGTTCTCGGCGACGGTGAGGTCGGGTACGAGATTGAACTCCTGGTAGATGGTGGCGATACCCAGCCGCTCGGCGTCCTGGGTGTCACGGATGTGCGCCTCCTCGCCGTCCACCAGCACCCGGCCCTCGTCGGGGTGGTAGGCACCGGACAGCATCTTGATCAGCGTGCTCTTGCCGGCGCCGTTCTCGCCGAGGAGCACGTGGACCTCGCCCCGGCGCAGGTCGAAGTCGACGCCGTCGAGCGCGACCACGCCGGGGAAGGTCTTGCGGATGCCCTCGATGCGCAGCAACTCGTCCCGGTCGCTCACGACGTGCTCCTTCGTACGGGGGTGGGGTCCTCACCGCACGAGCGGCGTACGACGAGACGGGCGGGGAGGGTGACGGACTCGGGGGGCCGTCCCTCGATGCGGTCGACGAGCGCGCGCACGGCGGCACGCCCCAGCTCGCCCGTGGGCTGGGCGATCGCGGTGATCGGCGGATCGGTGTGCACGAACCACGGGATGTCGTCGAAGGCGGCGAGCGCGAGGTCCTCGGGAACACGCAGCCCACGCGCGCGTACGGCGTCCAGCGCGCCCAGCGCCATCAGGTTGTCGGCCGCGAAGACGACCTCGGGCGGTTCGGGCAGGTCGAGGAAGCCCTCGGTGACCCGGCGGCCGCTCTCGGCCTGGAAGTCGCCCTGTCCGATGTACGCGTCGGGGAGGTCCAGGCCGTATGCCTGGAGGGCCTCCCGGAAGACCTCGACACGCTCCCGCCCGGTCGTGGTGGCCGCGGGTCCCGCGATGATCGCGAGCCTGCGATGCCCCAGCCCGTACAGATGCGCGACGAGATCCCGTACGGCGTCCCGTCCGTCGGCCCTGACGACCGGCACATCTACACCCGGGATCCAGCGGTCCACGAACACCATGGGCGTCCCGGCGCCCGCCGCCTCCAGCATGAGCGGCGAACCGCCGTCGGTGGGGGAGACGAGCAGCCCGTCGATCCGCCGGTCGAGCAGCGTCCGCACATGATGGTCCTGAAGCTCGGGCCGTTCGTCGGCGTTCCCGATGATCACGCTGTACCCGAGCGCGCGGGCCTCCTCCTCGACGGAGCGGGCCAACTCGGTGAAGTAGGGGTTCATCACGTCGCTGATGACCAGGCCGAGGGTATGGGTCTGGTCGGTGCGCAGCGAGCGGGCGACGGCGTTCGGGCGGTAGCCCAGCGCCTCGACGGCGGCCAGCACGCGCGTGCGTGCGTCGTCGCTGACCGACGGATGGTCGTTCAGCACACGCGACACCGTGGCGACGGAGACCCCCGCCTCGGCGGCGACGTCCTTGATACTCGCCATCGCCGGATCCACCTCCTCGTGGAATCGATTACACAGCTCTGTGCAGTGAGGATTGGAATCGATTACACGCCCGCGGTGCAAGTGCCTGGCGCGGCTGAAACCGGATCGTGATGAAGGTGGGGTGGTGAGTACGCTCGGGGCGCCGGATGTTCGTTCGTGTGGAGGGGGTCGGAGATGGACGACGCCGAAAGAGCTGTATCGCCCGCATCGCCCGCATCGCCCGCATCGCCCGGACACGGAACCGTCCTGCTGTCACGGGTGCGCGGAGGCGGTCGCGACGCGCTCCGCGGCTATGCCGTGCTCATCGACGGCGCTCAGGCGGGCAGCATCCGTCGGGGCCAGACGCTCCGCTTCGACGTGCCGGCGGGAACCCACCAACTCCAGCTGAAGATCGACTGGTGCACCAGCCGAGCGCTCTCGACCCTGGTCGAAGAGGGCGGGACGGTCCGCTTCATCTGTGCTCCGGGAGGCGACGCGTCCGAGGGACTCGCCGCGGTCGGCGACGGCGGCGGCAGCTACATCACCCTGCGACAGGCGCGGACCTCGGAATCGACCGTCATGGCCAGGACCCCGATGGGCCGGCGCGCGCGTCTGCTCGTGGGCGCGGCCATCGGGTTCCTCGCGGGGGGCGTCACTCTCTTCGGGGCCCTGATCTGGCACTGGACGGGCCTGGCGCCGAAGGCGGACACCGCGGTCGCCGGCGTGGGGCTGGCCCTCACTCTCGTGTCCATGATCGTCTTCAGGCTCGGGCGTCGGACGCTCAAGTGACCACCGAAGGCTGGAGCTAGGCTGCCCCTGTCCGGCACGGGTGGCATGCCCGTGCCAACCACACAACGGGGAGAAGCAGTTATGCGTATGGGTCTGCGTACGGGTGCGCGCACGGGCCGGATTCTCGGGGCGTCCGCGGCGGCGGCCGTCGCCCTGGTCGGCACCTCCGTGGTGGCCGCCACCCCGGCGGCGGCGGCGAGTTGCACGGCCAAGGCCCTGGAGACCGTGATCATCCGCTCCACCACGAGTACGGGCGGCACGGCTCTGGCCCAGCTCAACAAGGGGGAGAGCGCGTCGGCGTCCTGCACGATGTACTACGGGACGACGTCGTACGAGAAGTGCGGGATCGTCAGCAAGCGCTGGGTGAAGGTGACGCGGAGCGGGGTGACCGGCTATGTGGTCGGCACGTGCGTGACGATCACGGAGAACTGACCCGGGCGCTCCCACCCTTGCCGCACCTATCGAGATTCGATAGTTTTCCATCGGGAATCGATGGAAGGACAGGGCATGGGAAAGCTGGCGGTGGCCGCGCTGCGCGCCGTGCTCGTGGTGGTGTTCACCGGCACCGTGTTCGTACAGGCGGGGATGGTGTGGGCGCTGGTCAGCGGGAAGGACCCGGAGGACGGGTCGCTCCCGCTGACCCCCCTGCGCGTGGTCACCATCCTGGGCATGGTGTCGGTCCAGGTCGCCGTGGTCTGCGTAGGCCGGCTGGTGACGATGGTGCGCAGCGGAACCGTGTTCTCCCACGCCGCCTTCCGCTACGTGGACATGGTGATCGGCGCGATCGTGGCGGCCTCCCTGGTGTGGTTCACGGTCACGGCGATCAACGCGCCCGGCCAGCGGGACGACCCGGGTGTCACCGTCATCATGGCCGGGGTCGGCGTGGCGATCCTGGGGGTCGCGCTGATCGTGCTCGTCCTGCGGATGCTGCTCGCCCAGGCCGTCGCGCGTGACGTCGAGGCGACGCGGATGCGGGCCGAGCTGGACGAGGTGATCTGATGCCGATCACCGTCGACATCGACGTGATGCTGGCCAAACGGAAGATGTCCGTGGGCGAACTCGCGGACCGCGTCGGGATCACCCCCGCCAACCTGGCGGTCCTCAAGAACGGCCGAGCCAAGGCGGTGCGCTTCACGACACTCGCCGCGCTGTGCGAGGTCCTCGAGTGCCAGCCGGGTGACCTGCTGCGGTGGGAGGCGACGGACGCGGCGGAGGGGTGAGTCGGTCCAGGGAGGGGGCGGAGTCGGGGAAACGGTCGGTTTCCCACGACTCAACGACCGGACCTTCGGATCTCCTCACCAGCGCACCGCAGTGAAGTCCACCGGCCGGGGCGGGAGTTGACGGACCCGTGAGGCGAGCGCCCGCAGGCGGCGGGACATCTCGTCGTGGGGGAGACGCCGGCGGCCGCCGTGCCCGGGGAGCAGCCACTCGAACCGAAGACGGTCGACGGTCCGGGCCAGGGAGTCGGCCAGCTCCCGGATCGAGTACCAGGTGACGCTGTCGACCACCTCGATGTCGTCGGTCGTACGGGACCAGTAGAAGCTGTCGCCGGTGAAGCAGTACCGCTCGTCGGCGAGGTAGAGGACGCTGCCCCTGGTGTGCCCGGGGAAGGGGATGGCGAGCACCCCTTCCCCGACCTCGGCCGGCTCCTCGCCGCGCAGCACACGATCCGCGTCCGGGGCGGCGTCGAGATCGCCCTCGTGGATCCAGAGCCGGGCGCCGAAGCGGTCGGCGTAGCGGCGGCCGTGAGCGGCGTGGTCGCGGTGGGTGAGCAGTACGTCGGTGACGGGGCCGAGTGCTTCGTGGCGCGCGGCGAGGGCCGGACTCCATCGCGGGGTGTCCACCATCATGGTGGTTCCGTCGGGGCGGCGCAGGAGGTACGAGTTGGCGCCGGCGGTGTGCCGGGAGTTGTGCCCACACAGCCGCACGGCGCCGGTGTCGTCCAACGGCATCGGGAAGGGGTCCCGGCCCTCGTCCAGCAGCCCGCCGGGCGGACGGATGGACCGGGTGGGGCAGGCGTGCGCGGCGGCGTACAACTGCCCCGTCTCGTACGGCCCCTGCGGCTGGCGCCGAACGACGGACCGACCGCCGACCTCGCTGATCAGACCGGGGGCGAGCTGCCGGGCGGCATCGCAGTTCGTGCACCGCTCATCGACGGCCCAGCGGTGCGCGGGCGATCCGGCTTCCATGGACGCACTCATGTTCCAGAGGTATGCCCCTCCGCACGGAAAGCGGAAGGGGCGCCGGATCTGGCACTTACGACGCGGGGCTGCTCTCCTGCGGTTTCGTCCTCGCGGTCGCGTGGACTCATGGGCGATTGCTTCGGCTTGCCGGCAGGCGGTGTCCGCACGGCCCCGGTTGCGTGCGGCGGACAAGATGCCGCGAGGCCGCCAACCCCTCGCTCGCAGTCCGGGAGTGAGCGAGGCGGCCATCGATTCCCAGGCGCTGCGCCGTCCTGTCAGCCGGAGTGCTGCCAGCACGAGGTGATCCCGGCCGAGGTAGGGGCCGCGACCGACCTTTGCCCGCCGCCGCTCGAACCTCTCACTCCGCCCGGCACCCTTCAGATTTGGCAAACCATACGAGGAATCACCGGCTGTCAGTCCCCACCGGTACCGTCGGATCATGGCTCAGCAGGCGGGGAACCCGACGGACGAGCGACGACTCGCCGTCCTCGAAGGCGTGCTCGAACGCATCACGTACGCCAACGAGGAGAACGGCTATACCGTCGCCCGCGTCGACACCGGCCGAGGCGGCGGAGACCTCCTCACGGTCGTCGGTGCGCTGCTCGGTGCCCAGGTGGGGGAGTCCCTGCGGATGGAGGGGCGTTGGGGGTCCCACCCCCAGTACGGCAAGCAGTTCACCGTCGAGAACTACACGACCGTCCTCCCCGCCACCGTCCAGGGCATCCGGCGCTACCTCGGCTCGGGCCTGGTCAAGGGCATCGGACCCGTCTTCGCCGACCGCATCACCCAGCACTTCGGGCTGGACACCCTCCAGATCATCGAGGAGGAGCCGAAGCGGCTGATCGAGGTCCCCGGTCTCGGGCCCAAGCGGACCAAGAAGATCGCCGACGCCTGGGAGGAGCAGAAGGCGATCAAGGAGGTCATGCTCTTCCTCCAGACCGTCGAGGTGTCGACGTCCATCGCGGTCCGTATTTACAAGAAGTACGGCGACGCGTCGATCTCGGTCGTCAAGAACCAGCCCTACCGCCTCGCCGCCGACGTCTGGGGCATCGGCTTCCTCACCGCGGACAAGATCGCCCAGAGCGTGGGCATCCCGCACGACAGCCCCGAGCGAGTGAAGGCGGGCCTGCAGTACGCGCTGTCCCAGGCCACCGACCAGGGCAACTGCTATCTCCCCGAGGAGCGGCTGATCGCGGACGCGGTGAAGCTGCTGCAGGTCGACACCGGGCTCGTCATCGAGTGCCTCGCCGAACTGGCCGAGCCGGCGGAGGAGGGCGAGGACCCCGGTGTCGTACGGGAGAAGGTCCCCGGACCCGATCCGGGCGCCGAACCCGTCACCGCCGTCTATCTCGTCCCCTTCCACCGCGCCGAAGCGGCCCTCGCCTCCCAGCTGTTGCGCCTTCTGCGCACCGGGGAGGACCGGATGCCGGGGTTCCACGACGTGGCCTGGGACAAGGCGCTGACCTGGCTCAAGGGCCGTACAGGCGCGGACCTCGCCCCCGAGCAGGAGGCCGCCGTCAAGCTGGCGCTGACGAAGAAGGTCGCCGTGCTCACCGGCGGCCCCGGCTGCGGCAAGTCCTTCACCGTGCGGTCGATCGTCGAGCTGGCCCGCGCCAAGAAGGCCAGGGTCGTCCTCGCCGCCCCCACCGGCCGCGCGGCGAAACGGCTCGCCGAACTCACCGGAGCCGAGGCCTCCACCGTCCACCGGCTGCTGGAGCTGAAGCCGGGCGGTGACGCGGCCTATGACAGGGACCGCCCGCTGGAGGCCGACCTGGTGGTCGTCGACGAGGCGTCCATGCTGGACCTGCTGCTCGCCAACAAGCTGGTCAAGGCGGTCCCTCCCGGCGCCCACCTGCTCTTCGTCGGCGACGTCGACCAACTGCCCAGCGTCGGTGCGGGGGAGGTGCTGCGCGACCTCCTCGCCGACGGCGGCCCCATCCCCGCCGTGCGCCTCACCCGGGTCTTCCGGCAGGCCCAGCAGTCCGGCGTCGTGACGAACGCGCACCGGATCAACGCCGGGCAACACCCCGTCACCGACGGCATGAAGGACTTCTTCCTCTTCGTCGAGGACGACACGGAGGAGGCCGGGCGGCTCACCGTGGATGTGGCCGCCCGTCGAATTCCGGCCAAGTTCGGACTCGACCCGCGCCGGGACGTGCAGGTGCTCGCGCCGATGCACCGGGGGCCCGCGGGCGCCGGCAACCTCAACGGTCTGCTCCAGCAGGCGATCACCCCAGGCCGCCCCGACCTGGCGGAGAAGCGGTTCGGCGGCCGGGTCTTCCGGGTCGGCGACAAGGTCACCCAGATTCGCAACAATTACGAGAAGGGCAAGAACGGCGTCTTCAACGGCACCGTGGGCGTGGTCACCTCGCTCGACCCGGTCGACCAGCGCCTGACGGTGCTGACCGACGAGGACGAGGAGGTGCCGTACGAATTCGACGAACTGGACGAGCTGGCGCACGCGTACGCGGTGACCATTCACCGCTCGCAGGGCAGTGAATATCCCGCGGTGGTGATCCCGGTCACCACGGGAGCGTGGATGATGCTCCAGCGGAACCTGCTGTACACGGCGGTCACCCGGGCCAAGCAGCTGGTCGTCCTCGTCGGCTCGCGCAAGGCGATCGGCCAGGCGGTCCGCACGGTGTCCGCGGGAAGACGCTGCACCGCCCTCGACTTCCGGCTCATCTCAAAAAATGATCGATCAAATGAGTCATGAAGGTCACAGAGCCCTTCCGGATGGGAAGGACAGGGGGCAGGATGAGCAAGTTGGCGGCACTCAGTGCCGCCGATAGGCCCGATGGTCGACCCCGAGTGCACTCTCCTGAGCCAATTGGGGGATGGTAGAGACAGTCAGGGCAACCTCGAAGAAGAGGCACAACGTCGGTGAGGGATGACGTGAGCGACAACTCTGTAGTAGTGCGGTACGGCGACGGCGAGTACACCTACCCGGTGATCGACAGCACCGTCGGCGACAAGGGCTTCGACATCGGGAAGCTCCGCGCCCAGACCGGGCTGGTGACTCTGGACAGCGGTTACGGCAACACCGCCGCCTATAAATCCGCGATCACCTACCTCGACGGCGAGGGGGGCATTCTCCGGTACCGCGGCTACCCCATCGAGCAGCTGGCGGAGCGCTCCACCTTCCTGGAGGTCGCCTACCTGCTGATCAACGGCGAGCTTCCGACCGTCGACGAGCTCTCGCTGTTCAAGAACGACATCACGCAGCACACCCTGCTGCACGAGGACGTCAAGAACTTCTACAAGGGCTTCCCGCGCGACGCCCACCCGATGGCCATGCTCTCCTCGGTCGTCTCCGCGCTGTCCACGTTCTACCAGGACAGCCACAACCCCTTCGACGAGAAGCAGCGCAACCTCTCGACGATCCGCCTGCTCGCGAAGCTTCCGACGATCGCCGCGTACGCGTACAAGAAGTCGATCGGTCACCCGTTCGTCTACCCGCGCAACGACCTCGGCTACGTCGAGAACTTCCTGCGCATGACGTTCTCGGTCCCCGCGCAGGAGTACGACCTCGACCCGGTCGTGGTCGCCGCCCTGGACAAGCTGCTCATCCTGCACGCCGACCACGAGCAGAACTGTTCGACGTCCACGGTCCGTCTGGTGGGCTCGTCCCAGGCGAACATGTTCGCGTCGATCTCGGCCGGCATCAACGCGCTCTGGGGCCCCCTGCACGGCGGTGCCAACCAGTCGGTGCTGGAGATGCTGGAGGGCATCCAGACCTCCGGCGGTGACGTCGACTCCTTCATCCGCAAGGTGAAGAACAAGGAGGACGGCGTCCGTCTGATGGGCTTCGGCCACCGGGTCTACAAGAACTTCGACCCCCGCGCCAAGATCATCAAGGCCGCCGCGCACGACGTCCTCTCGGCCCTCGGCAAGTCCGACGAGCTGCTGGACATCGCGCTGAAGCTGGAGGAGCACGCGCTCTCCGACGACTACTTCGTCTCGCGCAGCCTCTACCCGAACGTCGACTTCTACACCGGCCTGATCTACCGGGCCATGGGCTTCCCGACCGAGATGTTCACGGTCCTGTTCGCCCTCGGCCGCCTCCCGGGCTGGATCGCCCAGTGGCACGAGATGATCAAGGAGCCGGGCTCCCGCATCGGCCGCCCCCGCCAGATCTACACGGGCGTGGTGGAGCGCGACTTCATCCCGGTCGAACAGCGCTGATGAACGCCGGTGCCGGGGCTGGCTCTGGTCTTTGTTCTTAGCGGCGCGGGGAACTGCGCGACCAGCCCCCACCGGCCGCGAGCCGGGAGACGACAGGAAGCTCCACGAACCCCCCGGCTGAATCCAGCAAAGCGGAAGGCGCCCTGGCGCCGGTCCCCCCACGGGCCGACGTCCAGGGCGCCTTCCCATGTCCCGGTGCGGATTCCCCCCACGGGATCCGGCCGGGCGCTTTGAGAGGACAGCGCCTGAATCGCTGTTCTTTCGGTACTGCTTGGTGTTGCTGGTGATGCTTCTGTGCGGCGATTGAGCAGAACGAGCAAAACTCGCCGTACTACTCGGTGTGCGGTCTGCCGGGACAGCGCACGGTCGGGAGGGCCGCTCAAAGCTTCCCGAAGTACGTGTCCCGGCAACGCATCTCTGAGGAAGTCCCCCAAGACATCCCCAGATGCCAGGTCGCGCCCCCCAAGACGCTTCCTGACATCGCCAACTTAGACCTTCGAACCCCTTCGATGGTTACGTTCACATCACTGTGATCTGCGTCTCTTGCATTTGTCCGTTTGATACGCAAGAGGCCCGATGCGGTGATCGGGACTCAAGCGTAAGGATGATGCGCGAGCCTTGTGAAGAGCTTATGTGAGCCCGGCCCGCCGTTCCAGAGGGGCTCTGGTCACGAGTTTGGAGTAACCGCCAGTAACTTCGGCCGAGTTCACCGGAACGTCCGCAATCTGAGACTGTTGGTCACCACGAACACCGACGAGAACGCCATCGCGGCCCCCGCGATCATCGGGTTCAGCAGTCCCAGGGCGGCCAGCGGCAGCGCGGCCACGTTGTAGCCGAAGGCCCACACGAGGTTGCCCTTGATCGTCGACAGCGTCTTCCGGGACAGCCGGATCGCGTCCGCGGCCACCCGCAGATCCCCGCGCACCAGTGTCAGATCGCCGGCCTCGATCGCCGCGTCCGTCCCGGTGCCCATCGCGAGCCCGAGGTCGGCGGTGGCGAGCGCCGCGGCGTCGTTGACCCCGTCGCCGACCATGGCGACGACCCGCCCCTCGCCCTGCAGCCGCCGTACGGCGTCCACCTTGTCCTCGGGCAGCACCTCGGCGATCACCTGTTCGATCCCGACCTCGCGCGCGACCGCCTCCGCGACCGCCCGGTTGTCCCCGGTCAGCAGCACCGGCGTGAGCCCAAGGGCACGCAGTTCGCGCACGGCCTCCGCGCTGGTCGGCTTCACCGCGTCCGCGACGGCGACGACACCCCGTGCCACCCCGTCCCAGCCGACCACGACGGCCGTACGACCGTCCTTCTCGGCCTCCTCCTTGGCGCGGGCCAGTTCCCGTGGCAGCGAGTCGTACAGCCGCCCCACGGCCACGTCACGGCCCTCCACGCGCCCGCGTACGCCTCGCCCGGGCACGTTCTCGAAGCTCTCGACCCGCGGAAGCCGCCCGGCCCGCTCCTCGGCCCCCGCGGCCACGGCACGGGCGACCGGGTGCTCGGAGGCGTGCTCGACGGCGCCCGCGAGGCGCAGGAGCTCCTTCTCGTCGATGCCGTCGGCGACGTAGACCTCCTGGAGGGTCATCCGGCCGCTGGTGACGGTGCCTGTCTTGTCGAGGACGACGGTGTCGACGCGGCGCGTGGACTCCAGGACCTCCGGGCCCTTGATCAGGATGCCCAGCTGGGCACCGCGCCCGGTGCCCACCAGCAGCGCGGTCGGCGTGGCCAGGCCCAGCGCGCACGGACAGGCGATGATCAGGACCGCCACGGCCGCGGTGAAGGCGGCGGCCGTGTCGCCGGTGACGCCGAGCCACACCCCGAAGGTGCCGAGCGCGAGGAGGATGACGACCGGCACGAAGACCGCCGAGATGCGGTCGGCGAGCCGCTGTACCTCCGCCTTGCCGTTCTGCGCGTCCTCGACCAGCCTCGCCATCCGCGCGAGCTGGGTGTCGGCGCCCACGCGCTTGGCCTCCACGACGATCCGGCCACCGGCGTTGACGGTCGCCCCGGTCACCGCGTCGCCCACGGAGACGTCCACCGGCACCGACTCGCCGGTCAGCATCGACGCGTCCACCGCCGACGCGCCCTCGACGACGGTGCCGTCGGTCGCGACCTTCTCGCCCGGCCGTACGACGAAACGGTCGCCGACGGCGAGCCGGGACACCGGAATCCGCTCCTCGCGCCCGTCCCTGAGGACGCAGACGTCCTTCGCGCCCAGTTCCAGCAGCGCGCGCAGCGCGGCGCCCGCGCGTCGCTTGGAGCGGGCCTCCAGATAGCGGCCCAGCAGGATGAACGCGACCACGCCGGCGGCCACTTCGAGGTAGATCGTCGAGGCGCCGTCCATGCGCGAGACGGTGAGCCGGAACTCGTCGTGCATGCCGGTCATGCCCGCGTCGCCGAAGAACAGGGCCCACAGGGACCAGCCGAACGCGGCCAGCGTGCCCACCGAGACCAGCGTGTCCATGGTCGCGGCGCCGTGCCGGGCGTTGGTCCAGGCGGCCCGGTGGAAGGGCAGCGCTCCCCAGACGACCACGGGCGCGGCGAGGGTGAGCGCCAGCCACTGCCAGTTGTCGAACTGCAGGGCCGGGATCATCGAGAGGAGGACGACCGGGACCGCGAGGAGGGCGGAGACCGTGAAACGCTCGCGGTAGGCGGCGAGTTCGGGGTCCTCCGGCCCTTCCGGCTGTTCCCGGGTGGTCACCTCGGGTCGCGGCGGGGGCGGCTCCTCGGCCGTGTACCCCGTCTTCACCACGGTCGCGATCAGGTCGGCGACCTGGATGCCCGCGGGATAGCTGACCTTGGCCTTCTCCGTCGCGAAGTTCACCGTGGCGGTGACCCCGTCCATCCGGTTGAGCTTCTTCTCGACGCGGGCCGCGCAGGACGCGCAGGTCATCCCGCCGATCTGCAGTTCGACTTCCGTGGCCCCCGAGGACCCGGCTATCGGTGTCTGCGAGGTCGTACTGCTGGTCATGTCCGGACTCCAGACATCGGACCGGACCGTGCGGAGCCAGTATCAGCTGGTCGGCGCGGCCCGGTCGGAGAACAGGAACGGGTCGGTGCTCAGGCCGGGCCGACGAGCTCGAAGCCCGCCTCGTCCACCGCGGCGCGCACCGCGGCCTCGTCGAGGGCGGCCTCGGAGACCACGGTGACCTCGCCGGTGGAGGCGACGGCCTTCACCGAGCTGACGCCGGGGAGCTCGGAGAGCTCGCTCGAGACGGAACCCTCGCAGTGCCCGCAGCTCATCCCGCTCACCTTGTAGACGGCGGTGACGGGGCCCGGGGTGTCGGTCTGCGCGGTCATGTCGTTCTCCTCGTGGAGGCGTGTGGGGCTGACGGGACCCACGGTGGGGTCCGCACCATCGAGACTATACCCCTAGGGGGTATTTCTCCAAGAGGAGTCGCGCCGGGCGAGCGACCGCACAATCCCTCTGCTTGGACGGATTTGTCCGCACCTTAAGGTAGGTGCCCCCGGTGCCGCAGTCCGGGGCGCTCGCGCTGGGCTGGGCGGGGGACGTGCTTCGGCCGTCCGGTGGCGGTGCTCCCGGTGAGGGTGTCGCCGGTCAGGCGGACCGGGTCCCGGAGCGGGGTCCCGTGAGCGTGGCCGGGTGGCCGAGGCGGTCGCCGACGAGCGGGCCGAGATAGCGGATCAGGATGTTCTTCAGCTCCTGGACGTAGGCGTCGCGTTCGGCGCCCTCATGGGCCAGGACCAGCTCCAGCCCGGCCTTGTACACGCCGAGGCAGACCTGGGCGGTGCGGCCGAGGTCGGCCGGGGCCGCGTCCGGAAGGATGCTGCCGAGCAGGTCCCCGATCCGGCCGAGCAGTGTCGCGTGCAGGGCGTCGTGCTCCTCGGTGATCCGGCCCGGCACGTCCGGACCGTGCATCAGCGCGAAGAACACCGGATGGTCGCAGTTGAAGGCGATGAACCGGTCGACGGCCGCCCCGACCGCCTCCTCCAGTGGGGTCGCGGGGTCGACCGGCGCGAGCGCCTCGCCGTACGTCTCCCGCATCTCGTGCATGAGCCGCTCGCCCAGCTCGATCGCGATCGCTTCCTTGTTCGGGAAGAACTGGTAGAGCGTGCCGGGGGAGACGCCGGCCTCGCGGGCGATGGCGTTGGTGCTGGCGGCCGTGTATCCGGTCGTGCAGAAGACGTTCGCGGCCGCTTCGAGCAGCTGTGCGATACGGCGCTCACCACGGGCCTGGCGACGGCGCGGTTGTTCCGCCTGCTCGCCCTGTCGCGGCTGGTCGGCCTGTTCCTTCTGCGGGTTGTCGGGCACGCGTTATCCCCAGCTCTCCGAACGTGATTGACAAACACGAGTGGTCGCTCGCATTCTGGGTCTCAGTGAAATGCGAGCGATCTCTCGTGTTTCCGATTTCATGGTGCCACGATGAAGGGGACATCGCGCGATGACCGAAGTCAACAAGCCGCCGAGGCCCGGAGGCTGGACGCGGTTCGTCACCGCGCGCCCGCGGCTCTCCCTGCTGGCGGCCCTCGTCATCACCGCGCTCGCCGTGCTGGCCGGCAGTGGTGTCGCCGACCGCCTCGGCAGCGGCGGCTGGCAGGACCCGGCCGCGGAGTCGACCTACGCGACCGCGGCCCTGGAGCGCGAGTTCCCGGCCTCCCAGCCCAACCTGCTGCTCCTGGTCGACTCCGGCGGCTCCTCCGTCGACGCCCCGTCGGTCGCCGCCGAGGCGAACCGCCTCACCGCCCGGCTGGCCTCCGAGCGGGGCGTGGAAGGCGTCGGCTCCTACTGGCGGACCAAATCGCCGGCCCTGCGCGCCGAGGACGGCCGCGAGGCGCTGATCGCCGCGCACCTCACGGGCGACGAGAAGGCGCAGAGCGACACCCTGGACCGCATCGCACCCCACTACCGGGGCGCGCACGGCCCGCTCACGGTGAAGGTCGGCGGCATGGTCGCGGTGCGGCACGAGATGCAGACGACCATCAAGGAGGATCTGGCCCGCGCCGAGCTGATCGCCCTCCCGGTGACGCTCGTCCTGCTGGTGATGGTCTTCGGCTCGGCGGTCGCGGCCATGCTCCCGCTGGGCATCGGCATCGTCGCCATCCTGGGCACCAACGCGGTGCTGCGCGGTCTGACGGCCTTCACCGACGTCTCCGTCTTCGCCCTGAACCTCACCACCGCCCTGGGCCTGGGCCTGGCGATCGACTACGCCCTCTTCATCGTCCGCCGCTTCCGGGAAGAACTCTCCACCGGCGCGGACCCCCTTCCGGCGGTCGCCACCACCCTGCGCACAGCGGGCCGCACGGTCCTCTTCTCGGCCCTCACCGTCGCGGTCTCCCTGGCGGCGATGCTGGTCTTCCCGCAGTACTTCCTGCGGTCCTTCGCCTACGCCGGCATCGCGGTGGTCCTCCTGGCCGCGGCGGCCGCCCTGATCCTTCTCCCGGCGGCCCTGGTCCTGCTGGGCCGCCGGGTCGACGCCCTGGACCTCCGCCGGCTGTTCCGCCGCGGACGCGGCCCGTCGAGGACCTCCGGCGAGGAAGGCACCGCCTGGGCCCGTACGGCCGCACTGGTCATGCGCAGGGCCCCCTTCTTCGCCCTCGGGACCACGGTGGTGCTGGTCCTGCTCGGACTCCCGTTCCAGGGGGTGAGGTTCGGCACCGCGGACGACCGCCAGCTCCCGTCCACCGCCGAGTCCCATGTCGTCCAGCAGCACATCAGGGACGGCTTCCCGGGCAACCCGGGCGGCGGCCTGGAGGTCCTGGCCGAAGGAAGGGCGACCCCCGCGCAGTACGCGGCCTACAAGGACGACATGGCGGCCCTCCCCGGCGTCCTCTCCGTCGACGGCCCCCTGGTGAAGGGCGACTCCGCGTACTTCACGGTCCTGCCCCAGGGCGAGGCCGTGGACGGCACGGCCCAGCACCTGGTCCACGAACTGCGTGCCACGAAGGCCCCCTTCGACACCGAGGTGACGGGCACGGCCGCGGTCCTGGTCGACTCCAAGCACGCCATAGCCGAACGCCTCCCGTGGGCGGCGGCCTTCATCGCGGTCGTCACCCTGCTCCTGGTCTTCCTGCTGACCGGCAGCGTCGTGATCCCCCTCCAGGCGGTCGTCCTCAACGCGCTCAGCCTGACGGCGATGTTCGGCGCGGTGGTCTGGGTCTTCCAGGACGGCCACCTCTCCGGTCTGCTCGGCTTCACCAGCCCCGGCTCCATAGAGACGACCCTCCCGGTCCTGATGTTCTGCGTGGCCTTCGGCCTCTCCATGGACTACGGCGTCTTCCTGCTCTCCCGCATCAAGGAGGAGTACGACAGAACAGGCGACCACAACGAGTCGGTCCGCCACGGTCTGCAACGCACGGGCGGCCTGATCACGGCGGCAGCGGTGATCCTGGCGGTGGTCATGGTGGCCATCGGCACCTCCAGGGTGACCAACACCAAGATGCTGGGCCTGGGCATCGCCCTCGCGGTCCTGATGGACGCGATGATCGTCCGAAGCCTGCTGGTGCCGGCTGTGATGAGGCTGACGGGGAGGGCGACGTGGTGGGCGCCGGCCCCGCTGCGGAGGTTCCACGCGCGGTTCGGCCTGGGCGAGGGCGAGAATGAGCGCCCCGGCAGGGGCGCGGGGGCCGGTGCGACCGGCCACGAGGTGCCCGCGGAGAGCGACGGCGAGGGGATGGCAGATGCGAGCGGTGGTCTTCGAACGGTACGGCGAACCCGCTGAGGTGCGGGAGGTCGCCGACCCCGTCCCCGCCGAACACGGCGTGGTCGTCCGTGTGGAAGCCACCGGCCTCTGCCGAAGCGACTGGCACGGCTGGCAGGGTCACGACCCGGACATCACCCTCCCGCACGTACCGGGCCATGAACTCGCGGGCGTCGTCGAGGCGGTCGGCCCCCGGGTGACCGCCTGGCGCCCGGGTGACCGGGTCACCGTCCCCTTCGTCTGCGCCTGCGGCACCTGCGCGGCATGCGCCGCCGGCGACCAGCAGGTCTGCGAACGCCAGACACAGCCCGGCTTCACCCACTGGGGCTCCTTCGCCGAGTACGTGGCGCTGGACCACGCCGACGTGAACCTCGTCGCCGTGCCGCAGGAGCTCTCCTTCGCCACGGCGGCCTCGCTGGGCTGCAGGTTCGCCACGGCGTTCCGGGCGGTGGTGCAGCAGGGCAGGGTCGCGGCCGGGGAGTGGGTCGCGGTGCACGGCTGCGGGGGAGTGGGCCTGTCGGCGGTGATGATCGCGGCGGCGTCCGGGGCGAGGGTGGTGGCCGTCGACGTGTCCCGGCAAGCTCTCGACCTGGCGAGGAAGTTCGGGGCCGCGGAGTGTGTCGACGCCTCCCGCACCCCGGACACGGCCGAGGCGATCCGTGAACTGACGGGCGGCGGGGCGCATCTGTCCCTCGACGCGCTCGGTTCACCGACGACTTGCGCGGCCTCCGTGAACGGTCTGCGCCGCCGGGGCCGCCACATCCAGGTGGGCCTGCTCCCCTCGGCGGACGGCACGACCCCCGTCCCGATGGCCCGGGCAATCGCCCTGGAGCTGGAACTCCTGGGCAGTCACGGCATGGCGGCCCACACCTATCCGCCGATGCTGGAGCTGGTGAGGGCTGCCGTCCTGCGCCCCGACCTCCTCGTCACGTCCACGATCACCCTGGACGCCACCCCGGCGGCACTGGCGGCGATGGGCACAGCACCGGGAGCGGGGGTGACGGTCATCGAGCCGTGGAGCTGAGGGCGACCCGGTGACGGGCCGCCATGGGGGTGACTGTGCCCCACGGGTGGGGTGGGGCACCGGAGGTTTCAGGGGGGAGGGGGTGGATCAGGCGTCCCTGCGGCCCCGGTTGCCGGGGCGGGCCGCCACCCAGGCGCGGACCGTGTCGGCGTACCAGAAGGGCTTGCCGCCCTCGACATGGTCGGGCGGCGGGAGCAGCCCGTGCTTGCGGTAGGACCGCACGGTGTCCGGCTGCACATTGATGTGCGCCGCGATCTCCTTGTAGGACCAGAGCCGTCGGTCGGTCATGAGGTGCACCTCCCTGCGCGCACCGCGGGGGCGGCCGGGGGCGGCCGTCGGGGGAGCCGGGCGCTGCGCTGGCGATCACAAAGCCTGTGCCCCGTGAACGACGGAGAGTGAGGGCAGGTCAGGGCCTGTGCACGGGGCGTGACGCACAACCCGCGTACACGCGACATGTGTGACACGGAGGGGGTGTTTGTGACACGAGTGCTGCAGAGGCGTACGCGGGCTCATGGGCGCGGCGCATTGACATCGGCCGCTTTCCGCACCGCCCCGGGCGAGGTGGGCCGGACCCGCTGCGCCGGGCCCGACCCACCGGCTCCCCCGCCTCCCGGTGGCGCTGCCGCCGAAGAGTTCTCCCCCAGGGGGATCATCCGGCCGGACGCCGATCATCGTGCAGCCGACGCACCCTGCCGGTCTTGGAGAAATCCGCACTCGGGGTGGAAGTGAGCAGAAGGCTCGTGGCCTCGCCGGTCATCCGGTCGGCGGCCGGCACTCCCGGTTGCGAGATCGGCACCGTCCCGCGCGCCCGGGTGAACTCACGGGGCGTGCACCCGGTCATGGCCCTGAACTCACCGCTGAGATGGGCCTGGTCGTAGAACCCGCAGACGGCCGCGGTCTCCGCCTGGCCGCACCCCTCGGCCAACAGCCGCCGTGCCCGCTGCAACCGCAGCACCCGGGCGGCCACCTTCGGCCCCAGCCCGATCTGCTCCCGGAACCGGTTCTCCAACTGCCGTACGCTCCACCCCACTTCATCGGCGAGCGACCGCACCGGCACCGCGCCCCAGGTCCGCACCAGCTCCGACCAGGCCCGTACGACCCGCGCCGAACTGGGCGCCCCCGCCCGCGACCACCGCACCAGCACATCGTCGAGCAGCGCGAACCGCGCCTCCCAGGTGGGCGACGAGGCGAGCGCGGCGGAGAGTTCACCGATGGTCTTCCGTCGCTCACCCATGCCCCGGGTGCCCAGGACATGCGGCAGATCGTCGGGATCGACGGTCCGGTCGACGACCTCATGGAGGGGAGTCCCGAACAGCGTGAACGACGCCCAGGGCGTCATCAGCACCTCGATCCCCGACAGCCGCCCACCGTGCTCCCCGATGGCCGGCGTGGTCGTGGGCCCCGCGAACACGGAGACGAGCGTGGCCGGAGCCCGCCCGGCCCGGGTGACCCGCACCGGCTCCTCGAACCCGAGCAACAGGGTCGCGGCCCCGATGGGCACCTCCAACCGCCGCCGGGGCCGATCCAAGGCCAGCCGGATCCCGCGATAACTGATCACACCAGGCCGCAGCCGAGGATCCGGCAACGCGACCACACTCTCCCGCGCCCCCCAGGGCCCTCGCCCGGCCCGCACACGAACGGCACTATCCATGCCCCCATGCTGCAACCCCCTCAGGGGCGCCGGACAGAGTCAAACTCCCTAAGCCCCACAGGACCGCAGAAACGCCCGGGTCCGCTGGGCGATCGGCAGTGGCTTGTCCGGTTCGCACGGGTACATGTCCTGCTCGACGATCGCGAACAGGTCCACGTCCAGCTTCTGTGCCGCCTCCAGAACGGGTCCGAGGGCCGGCACCCCCGTGGGCGGCTCGCACATCACGCCCTGTGCAACGGCCGGCCCGAACGGCGTCCCCTTCGCCCGCACGTCCGCGAGGATCTCCGGATCCACCTGCTTGAGATGCAGATACCCGATCCGCTCCCCGTAGGTCTCGATCAGCTTGACGCTGTCCCCGCCGCAGTAGGCGTAGTGCCCCGTGTCCAGGCACAGGGACACGGTCGAGGAGTCCGTGCCGTCCAGGAACCGGACGACGTTCTCCTCGCTGTCGATATGCGTGTCCGCATGCGGATGCACGACGATCCGCAGCCCGTACCGCTCCCGCACCTCACGTCCGAGCCGCTCGGTCAGAGAGGTGAGATTGCGCCACTGTTCGGCCGTCAGCGTGTCCGGCTCCAGCACCTCGCCGGTCTTGTCGTCCCGCCAGAAGGACGGAATGACCACCAGGTGGGAGGCGCCCATCGCCTGCGCGAGCACCGCGTTGTCGGCGACATGCGCCCAGGTCTTCTCCCAGACGGCCGCACCGTGGTGCAGCCCGGTGAAGACGGTTCCGGCGGACACCTTCAGGCCCCGCCGGTTCACCTCCTCGGTCAGCACGGCCGGATCGGTCGGCAGGTACCCGTACGGGCCCAGCTCGATCCACTCGTAACCGGAACCGGCCACCTCGTCGAGGAACCGCTGCCAGGGGACCTGCTGGGGGTCGTCGGGGAACCACACACCCCATGAGTCGGGAGCCGACCCGATGCGGATGCGGGACAGTGAGGACTGGGGCGCGGGTGCGTTCATAGCGGCCAGCCTCAGCGGCGGCGGTAAGCGCTGTCAAGCTGTCGTCCGAATGTCTGGACAAAACATTGACAGGGCCGAGCGCACGGGACTAGAAACGCGGGGAGAGCCGTAACGAAGGGAAACCGATGGCGTACGACCTGATCACCATGGGGCGGATCGGGGTGGACCTGTATCCGCTCCAGACCGGTGTCCCGTTGCCGCAGGTGACGAGCTTCGGCAAGTTCCTCGGCGGCTCCGCCACCAACGTCGCCGTCGCCGCGGCCCGGCTGGGACGGCGGACCGCGGTGATCACCCGCACCGGCGACGACCCCTTCGGCACCTACCTCCACGAGGCCCTCCAGGGCTTCGGCGTCGACGACCGCTGGGTCACCCCCGTCCCGGGCCTGCCCACACCGGTCACCTTCTGCGAGGTCTTCCCGCCGGACGACTTCCCGCTGTACTTCTACCGGCGGCCCAAGGCCCCGGACCTGGAGATCGACGCCCACGAGCTGGACCTCGACGCCATCCACGAGGCGAGCATCTTCTGGGTCACCGGCACCGGCCTGAGCGAGGAGCCGAGCCGTACGGCGACCCTCGCGGCCCTCGCCCACCGCGCCAAGGCCGGTACGACGGTCTTCGACCTCGACTGGCGCCCCATGTTCTGGCAGGACGCGGACCTCGACTCCGCCCGCCCCTTCTACAAGGAGGCCCTGCGCCACACCACCGTCGCGGTCGGCAACCTCGACGAGGTGGAGGTGGCGACCGGCGTCCGCGAACCGCGGGCCGCCGCGCAGGCCCTGCTGGACGCGGGTGTCGAACTCGCGGTCGTCAAACAGGGCCCCAAGGGCGTCCTCGCCGTCAACAGCAAGGGCGAGTCCGCCGAGGTGCCCCCGCTCCCGGTGAACGTCCTCAACGGGCTCGGCGCCGGCGACGCCTTCGGCGGCTCGCTCTGCCACGGGCTGCTGGAGGGCCGGGACCTGGAGACGATCATGCGGCACGCCAACGCGGCCGGGGCGATCGTCGCCTCCCGTCTGGAGTGCTCCTCCGCGATGCCGACCGTCGACGAGATCGAGGCGGCGCTCAAGGCCGGGGCGGTGCTGTGAGCACCCGCGGACGCCGCAAGGGCGTGGACGAGACGGGCGACACGGGCTGCCTGGGCATGACGGTGACGCCGACGAGCGAGGCCCTCGCCACGCCGGCCGGGGCGCCATCGAGCCCGCCGCCGAAGGTGGACGTGGCGGAGCTCGTCCGCCTCCGCGCCCACCGGCCCGAGGCGATCGCCGAGGCGGCGGCCCGACGCACCCGGCGTCCGCTGCTGGGCGACTCCGGCCGGCTGATGATCGTCGCCGCCGACCACCCGGCCCGTGGCGCGCTCGGTGTCGGCGACCGCAAGTTCGCCATGGCCAACCGAGCCGATCTGCTCGAACGCCTCTGCCTGGCACTGTCCCGCCCCGGCGTCGACGGCGTCCTCGCCACCGCCGACATCCTCGACGACCTGCTTCTGCTGGGCGCCCTGGACGGCAAGGTCGTCATGGGCTCCATGAACCGCGGCGGTCTCCAGGGCGCCAGCTTCGAACTCGACGACCGCTTCACCGGCCACCGCGCCGAGGACATCGAGCGCCTCGGCTTCGACGCCGGCAAGCTGCTCCTGCGGATCGACTACGACGACCCGGGCTCGCTGACCACCCTCGAGTCGACCGCCCGTGCCATCGACGACATGGCGGCGCGCCGGCTTCCCCTGTTCGTCGAGCCGTTCCTCAGCCGCCGCACGGACGAGGGCAGACTGAGGAACGACCTGTCCGCCGAGGCCGTGACCAAGTCCATCGCCATCGCGAGCGGACTGGGCGGTACCTCCGCCTACACCTGGCTCAAGCTCCCGGTCACCGAGAACCCCGACGACATGGCCGAGGTGATGGAGACGTCCACGCTCCCGGCCGTGCTGCTGGGCGGCGAGGTCGGCGACGATCAGGACGGGGCGTACGAGAAGTGGCGCGGCGCGCTCCAACTCCCCACCGTGCGGGGCCTGGTGGTGGGCCGGTCGCTGCTCTATCCGGCGGACGGCGATGTGGCCGCCGCCGTGGACACCGCCGTAGGACTGTTGTGAGGGCCGTATGAGCAGCACCGAGCTCCATGTCGTCAAGGGCGCCACCGCGGACGCGAACCACGCCCTCGACATCGATCCCAAGCGGGCCGGATGGTCGTTCTGCAGTCTGCGGATCGTCGAGCTGGCGGAGCGCGGTACGCACACCTTCACCACCGGCGACAGTGAGTGGATCGTGCTTCCGCTGGAAGGCGGATGTACGGTGCAAATAGGCATCGAAGGCAGCACAGACGAGTTCCAACTCCTGGGCAGGGAAAGCGTGTTCGCGTCGGCCACCGACTTCGCGTACGCACCCCGAGACGCCCGGGTCCAGATCGCCTCCGGCGCGGGAGGCCGCTTCGCCCTGGCAGGAGCGAAGTGCGAGCGACGACTCCCCGCCCGCTACGGCCCCGCGCCGGAGGTCCCCGTCGAAGAACGCGGCAGTGGCAGGCAGCTGCGCCATGTCCGCAACTTCGCCTCGGCCGACGCCTTCGACTGCGACAAGCTGATCGCCGTGGAGGTCATCACCCCCGGCGGCAACTGGTCGTCGTATCCGCCGCACAAGCACGACGAGCACCGGCCGGGCGTGGAAGCGGAGTTGGAGGAGATCTACTACTTCGAGATCGACGGTCCGAACGGTTTCGGCTATCAGCGCGTATCTCCCTCCCGTGAGGGCGGAACCGACGTCCTCGCCGAGGTCCGCTCCGGCGACGCCGTCCTCGTCCCCGACGGATGGCACGGCCCGTCCGTCGCCCAGCCCGGTCACGACATGTACTACCTGAACGTCATGGCGGGCCCGGGCGAGACCCGGGAGTGGCGGATCTGCTTCCATCCGGATCACACGGAGGGTTACCGATGACGACCTCAACGACGAGGCTCACGGTCGCGCAGGCGCTCGTCCGCTTCCTGTCCGCGCAGTACACGGAGCGGGACGGGGTACGCCGGCGGCTGATCGGCGCCACCTGGGGCATCTTCGGCCACGGCAACGTGGCGGGCATCGGCCAGGCACTCGTGGAGTACGCCGACGAGATGCCGTACCACCAGGGCCGCAACGAACAGGCCATGGTGCACGCGGCGGTCGGCTACGCCCGCCAGTCGAACCGTCTGTCCGCGCACGCCGTCACGACCTCCATCGGCCCGGGCGCCACCAACCTCGTCACCGGTGCGGCGCTCGCCACGATCAACCACCTCCCGGTCCTGCTCCTGCCCGGCGACGTCTTCGCGACCCGCCCCGCCGACCCGGTCCTCCAGCAGCTCGAAGTCCCCTACGCCGGCGATGTGTCCGTCAACGACTGTCTGCGCCCGGTGTCGAAGTACTTCGACCGCGTCACCCGCCCGGAGGCGCTGATCCCCGCCGCGCTGGGCGCCATGCGGGTCCTCGCCGACCCCGTCGAGACCGGAGCGGTGACCCTGGCGCTCCCGCAGGACGTCCAGGCCGAGGCGTACGACTGGCCGGACGAGTTCTTCGCCGAACGCACCTGGGTCGTACGACGTCCGGGTGCCGATCCCACCGAACTCGCCGAAGCCGTCGTCGCGATCAGGAACGCGCGCCGGCCGCTGGTGATCGCGGGCGGCGGTGTCCACCACAGCCGGGCCGAGGGCGCGCTCGCCGAGTTCGCCGAGTCCACCGGCATACCGGTCGCCTCCACCCAGGCCGGCAAGGGCAGTCTGACCTGGGACCACCCGCAGGACGTCGGCGGCGTCGGCCACACCGGCACGGCGACCGCGGACGAACTCGCCCGCACCGCCGACCTGGTGATCGGCGTCGGCACCCGCTACACCGACTTCACCACCGCCTCCGGCACCCTCTTCACCGGCGACGGCGTCCGCTTCCTCAACCTCAACATCGCGCCCTTCGACGGCCACAAGCTGGCCGGCATGCCGCTGATCGCGGACGCCCGCTCGGGCCTGGAGGAGCTGACCGAGGCGCTGGAGCTCCACGACCACCGGGTCACGGACGCGTACGTCGCCGAGTACACCGAGGACAAGGAGCGCTGGGAGCAGCGCGTCGACGCCTGTTACGAAGCCGACGAACCGGACGTACGTCCGACCCAGCCGCAGGTGCTGGGGGTGCTCGATTCCCTGGTGGACGAGTCGGACGTACTCATCAACGCGGCCGGCTCCCTCCCCGGCGACCTGCACAAACTGTGGCGGGCCCGCTCGCGCGACCAGTACCACCTGGAGTACGGCTACTCCTGCATGGGCTATGAGATCCCGGCCGCGATCGGCGTGAAGATGGCGGCCCCGGACCGTCCCGTGTGGGCGCTGGTCGGTGACGGCACCTATCTGATGATGCCGACGGAGATCGTGACGGCCGTACAGGAGGGCATCGCGATCAAGATCCTGCTGATCCAGAACCACGGGTACGCGTCCATCGGCGGTCTGTCCGAGTCGGTCGGCGGCGAGCGGTTCGGCACGGCGTACCGCCATCGTTCGCCTGCCGACGGTTCCTACACGGGCACTCCGCTGCCCGTGGACCTCGCCGCCAACGCGGCCAGCCTGGGTATGCGGGTCCTGCGCGCCAAGACCGTGAGCGACCTCCGGGACGCGCTCGCCGAGGCCCGCGCCGCCGACACACCCACATGTGTCTACGTCGAGACCGAAACCGCAGACACTGTGTCGGGCGCGCCTCCGGCGCAGGCCTGGTGGGATGTTCCTGTGGCCGAGACCGCGACCCGACCGTCGGCGGTCAAGGCACGAGAGCTGTACGAACGGCACGTCTCCACCCGACGCCGCCATCTGTGAAGGAGCAACTGGGCATGACGAAGATCGTCAACCACTGGATCGGCGGCAAGACCGCCGAGGGCACGTCGGGGAACTACGGCCCGGTCACCGACCCGGCGACCGGCGCCGTGACCACGAAGGTCGCGTTCGCGTCGGTCGAGGAGGTGGACGCGGCGGTGGCCGCCGCCAAGGACGCCTTCCTGTCCTGGGGCACCTCCTCGCTGGCCAGGCGGACCACGATCCTGTTCAGGTTCCGCGCGCTCCTGGAGGCGAACCGGGACGCGATCGCCGAGCTGATCACGGCCGAGCACGGCAAGGTGCACTCCGACGCGCTGGGCGAGGTCGCCCGCGGCCTGGAGATCGTCGACCTGGCGTGCGGGATCACCGTGCAGCTCAAGGGCGAACTGTCGACCGAGGTGGCGAGCCGGGTGGACGTCTCGTCCATCCGCCAGCCGCTGGGTGTCGTCGCGGGCATCACCCCGTTCAACTTCCCGGCGATGGTCCCGATGTGGATGTTCCCGATCGCCATCGCGACCGGCAACACCTTCGTCCTCAAGCCGTCCGAGAAGGACCCCTCGGCCTCGATCAAGATCGCCGAACTGCTCGCCGAGGCGGGCCTGCCCGACGGTGTCTTCAACGTCGTCCACGGCGACAAGGTGGCCGTCGACCGCCTCCTGGAGCACCCGGACGTCAAGGCCGTCTCCTTCGTCGGCTCCACCCCCATTGCCCGGTACATCCACACCACCGCCTCCGCCAACCACAAGCGCGTACAGGCCCTGGGCGGTGCCAAGAACCACATGCTGGTCCTCCCGGACGCCGACCTGGACGCGGCGGCCGACGCGGCCGTCTCCGCCGCCTACGGCTCGGCCGGTGAGCGCTGCATGGCCATCTCCGCGGTCGTCGCGGTCGGCTCCATCGGCGACGAACTCGTCGAGAAGATCCGTGAGCGCGCCGAGAAGATCAAGATCGGCCCCGGCAACGACCCGGCCTCCGAGATGGGCCCGCTGATCACCAAGGTCCACCGCGACAAGGTGGCCTCCTACGTCGAGGGCGCCGCCGCCGAGGGTGCCGAGGTCGTCCTGGACGGCACCGGCTACACCGTCGAGGGCTTCGAGGACGGCCACTGGATCGGCATCTCCCTCCTCGACAAGGTCCCCACCACCGCGAAGGCCTACCAGGACGAGATCTTCGGCCCCGTCCTGTCCGTCCTGCGGGTGGAGACGTACGAGGAGGGCGTGGCCCTCATCAACGCCTCGCCGTTCGGCAACGGCACCGCGATCTTCACCCGGGACGGCGGCGCCGCCCGCCGCTTCCAGCTGGAGATCGAGGCCGGCATGGTCGGCGTGAACGTCCCGATCCCGGTCCCGGTCGGCTACCACAGCTTCGGCGGCTGGAAGGACTCCCTCTTCGGGGACCACCACATCTACGGCAACGACGGCACCCACTTCTACACCCGGGGCAAGGTCGTCACGACCCGCTGGCCCGACCCGGCCGACGCCCCCGCCGGCGTCGACCTGGGCTTCCCGCGCAACCACTGAGGTTTTTTTACGGCCGCGCCCTGCGGTTCCCGTAGGGCGCGAAAACCGTGTAGGCCCGGTCGGTATATCGCGAATACGGCAAAGAAATGGCCCTCGATCTACGGATTTCGTAGGTTGAGGGCCATTGACGTGCTGGTTTTCGTCGGGGTTCCATGCAGCGCAGTCCTGCTGTACGACCTGCTGTACGAGTCGATCGGAACCGCCGTATGACCGACACGCTCCGCCCTGTCGAGACCGCTGCCGTCGCGGCGTCCGGCAGCCCCCAGAAGCTCAAGCGCTCCATCGGAGTCGTCGGCGGGACCCTCCTCACGCTCTCGTGCGTGACGCCCGCCTCCACGCTCTTCGTGGTCGTCCCCGATCTGTTCGGCACCCTCGGCACGGCCACCGCCCTGACGATCGCCATCGGCTCCCTCCTCTGTATCGCCGTGGCGTTCTGCTACTCCGAGCTGGGCACCCTCATCCCCAGCGCGGGCGGCGAGTACGCGATGGTGTCGACGCTCGCGGGCCGCCTCGCGGGCTGGCTGGTCTTCGTCCTCTCCCTGCTCGTGGTGATGATCGTCCCGCCGGTGATCGCGATGGGTACGGCGGACTACCTGGCCCCGGTCGTCCATCTGGACCCGGCCCTCACCGGCGCCGGGGTCATGCTCCTGGCCACCCTCGCCGGTCTGCTCGACCTGCGCGCCAACGCCTGGATCACCGGCATCTTCCTTGTTCTGGAGGTCGTCGCGGCGGGCGTGGTCGCGGTCCTGGGCTTCTCGCACAGCGAGCGCGGCCTCGGCAGCCTCACTTCCATGCGGGTGGCGGGCGCCCACGGCCACACGGACACCGTGACGGCCATGCTGGTGGTCTCGGGCCTCGCGATCGCCCTCTTCGTCACCCAGGGCTTCTCGACGGCCGTCTACCTCTCCGAGGAACTGGAGCACCCGCGCCGCAACGTGGCCCGCACGGTCCTGGCCACCCTCGCGATCTCCACCTTCGTCATCCTGATCCCGGTCGCGGCGATCACCATGGGCGCCCCCGACCTCTCCGCCCTCACCGGGGGCGACATCAGCAGCATGGTCACGGCCTGGTCCGACTCGGCGGTCGGCACCTTCGTCAGCCTCTGCGTGGCCCTCGCGATCATCAACGCGGGCATCGTCATGGTCATCCAGAACTCCCGCGTCCTGTTCGCCTCCGCCCGCGACAAGGCCTGGCCCGCCCCGGTCAACCAGGTCTTCTCGAAGCTCGGCCGCTTCGGCTCCCCCTGGGTCGCCACCCTCGCCGTGGGCGTCCCCGGCGCCCTGCTCTGCTTTGTGAACCTCGACACCCTCTACGGTGTGACAGGCGTCTCCGTGACCGGCATGTACCTCCTGGTCGCGGTCGCCGCCCTGCTCTCCCGCCGGGGCCACCACAAGCACACCCCGGCCTGGCGCATGCCCCTGTGGCCCGCGATGCCGGTCCTCCTGATCGCCGTCCTGACCTACATCCTCACCCAGCAGGAGACGAGCTACCTGCTGTGGACGGGAGGCATCACGGCGGCCGCGACCCTGTACTGGGCCCTGTACCTCCGCCCCCGCAGGGAGACCCGGTGGCTCATCTCACTCCCCGAGGACCAGCGTGGTTAGGGGCGCGGGGAACTGCGCGACCAGCCCCCACGCACCCGCAGACGGCGATCCACCGAACGCACCAACCCAGTAGCCGTACTTCACTCGCGGTACAAGCCTGCCAGCCATACGCCCACAGGATGGCCACCCCCTCACCCTCGGGTCTGCTCCGACTGTCAGAGACACCCCGTACCGTTGACGCATGGATCTTCGACTGCCCGCGCCGCGAGGGCTGCTGCGGAGGCCCCGGAGGCTGCTGGCCGCCGGGGCCGCCGTCGTAGTGCTCGCCGGAGCCGGGACCTGGACGGTGGCCGCCGCCTCCGACGCCACCCCGAAGGTGCACCGCACCGACCGGATCATGGCGATGAACGGCGTCCGCATCGACACCTCGTACTTCACGTCCGGCCCGAGCGGCTCGCGTCACCCCGCGGTCCTGCTGGCCCACGGCTTCGGCGGTACCAAGGACGACGTACGCGGACAGGCCGAAGACCTGGCCGGAGACGGCTACACGGTCCTCACCTGGTCCGCCCGCGGCTTCGGCAGGTCCACCGGCAAGATCGGCCTGAACGACCCCAAGGGCGAGGTCGCCGACGTCTCCCGGCTGATCGACTGGCTGGCGAAACAGCCCCAGGTCCAGCTGGACAGGGCGGGCGACCCGCGGGTGGGCGTCGCGGGCGCCTCGTACGGCGGCGCGATCTCCCTCCTCGCGGCCGGCTACGACCACCGCGTGGACGCCATCGCCCCGTCGATCACGTACTGGAACCTCGCGGACGCCCTGTTCCCGAACGGCGTCTTCAAGAAGCTCTGGGCCGGCATCTTCGTCAACTCCGGCGGCGGCTGCGACAAGTTCGAACCACAGCTGTGCCAGATGTACGAGCGGGTCGCCGAGTCCGGCAGGCCGGACGCACAGGCCGAGCAGCTTCTGGAAGCCCGCTCGCCCCAAGCCGTGGCGTCCCGGATCAAGGTCCCCACCCTCCTCACCCAGGGCCAGACCGACTCCCTCTTCCCGCTCGGCCAGGCCGACGCCGCCGCCAAGGCCATCCGGGCCAACGGCGCACCCGTCGACGTCGACTGGATCGCGGGCGGCCATGACGGCGGCGACCTGGAGGCGAGCCGCGTCCAGTCACGCGTGCGTGCCTGGTTCGACCGGTACCTCAAGGACGACAAGGCCACCGACACCGGCCCCGCCTTCCGCGTCACCCGCACCGGAGGCGTCGACTCGACCGACGGAGCGGCCCAGCTCCGGGGCGCGAGCGACGACACCTACCCGGGCCTGGAGAGCGGGCGGAAGTCCGTCGCCCTGACCGGCGGGCAGCAGACCTTCGACAACCCGGCCGGTTCCGACCCGCCCGCCGTCTCCGCCCTCCCCGGCCTCGGCGGCGCGGGAGGCCTCGCCCAGCTCTCCTCCCTCGGCGTAGGCGTCTCGCTCGACTTCCCGGGCCAGTACGCGCGGTTCGAGTCGGCGCCGGTGAGCCGCGGCCTGCGTATCACCGGATCCCCTACGGCCACCGTCCACATCACCTCGACGAGCGACGACGCCGTACTGTTCGCCAAGGTCTACGACGTCGGACCCGGCGGCGGCACACCCGTACTGCCCTCGCAGCTGGTGACCCCGATCCGCGTCCAGGGCGCCAAGTCCGGCAAGGACGTCACGATCACCCTCCCGGCGATCGACCACGAGATCGAGCAGGGCCACCGCCTCCGTCTGGTCCTCGCCTCCACGGACCTCGGCTACGCCTCCCCGACCGCCCCGGCGAAGTACACCGTCTCCCTCAAGGGCGACCTGACGGTGCCGACGGCCCCCGGTGTCACGACCGCGGCCGCCGCCCTGCCCTCCTGGGTCTGGTGGCTCCCGCTGACCGGCGCGCTGATCGCCCTGGCCCTGCTCCTCACCAGCCGCCGCCGTACGACCACGGCACCGCCCCCCGACCCCGAGCTGGCCGAAGTCCCGCTCCAGATCACCGACTTGAGCAAGCGGTACGCCAGGTCGACGGACCGTTACGCGGTCCGGGACCTCTCCTTCCGCGTCGAGAAGGGCCAGGTCCTCGGCCTGCTGGGGCCCAACGGCGCGGGCAAGACCACGACCCTGCGCATGCTGATGGGCCTGATCAAGCCGGACGACGGCGAGATCCGCGTCTTCGGCCACGCGATCCGCCCGGGCGCTCCCGTCCTCTCCCGGGTCGGCGCGTTCGTCGAGGGCGCCGGCTTCCTGCCGCACCTCTCGGGCCGCGAGAACCTGGAGCTGTACTGGCAGGCCACGGGCCGCCCGCCCGAGGACGCGCACATGGAAGAGGCCCTGGAGATCGCGGGCCTCGGCGACGCACTCGCCCGAGCCGTCCGCACGTACTCGCAGGGCATGCGCCAGCGCCTCGCCATCGCCCAGGCCATGCTCGGCCTCCCGGACCTCCTCATCCTCGACGAACCGACCAACGGCCTCGACCCGCCGCAGATCCGCGAGATGCGCGGGGTGATGATCCGCTACGCGGCCGCGGGCCGCACGGTCATCGTCTCCAGCCACCTCCTGGCAGAGGTCGAACAGTCCTGCACCCACCTGGTGGTGATGGACCGGGGCCGACTGGTCCAGGCGGGACCGGTGTCCGAGATCGTCGGGTCCGGTGACACCCTGCTGGTAGGCCTGGCAACCGACATCCCGGACCCATTGGTGGAGAAGGTGGCGGCACTACCGGATGTCGACTCGGCGACCCGAACGGACGGCGGCCTCCTGGTACGCCTGGCCGCGACGCCGCCGAGGGGCGCAGCCGCCACCGCGGCCGACCTCCTCATGGAACTGGTCCGCCTGGAGGTACCCGTCTCCTCCCTGGGCCCCCACCGCCGCCTGGAAGACGCCTTCCTCACCCTGATCGGAGGTTCCGCATGACCACCTTGGTCGAGCGCGCCGAAACTGCCTCGGGGTACAGGGCGGGCCGCACCCTGCCCCTCCGCGTCGAACTGGTCCGCCAGTTGAAGCGCCGCCGCACCCTGGTCATGGCCGGCATCCTCGCCGCCCTGCCCTTCGTCCTGCTGATCGCGTTCGCGATCGGCGGCACCCCGAGCGACCGCGGCGGCCAGATCACCCTCATGGACACGGCCACCGCGTCCGGCGCCAACTTCGCCGCCGTCAACCTCTTCGTGTCGGCCGGCTTCCTCCTCGTCATCCCGGTCGCCCTGTTCTGCGGGGACACGGTGGCCTCCGAGGCGGGCTGGTCCTCCCTGCGCTATCTGCTCGCCGCACCCGTCCCCCGGGCCCGCCTCCTGTGGTCCAAGCTCGTCGTCGGGCTCGGCCTCAGCCTGGCCGCGATGATCCTGCTGCCCGTGGTCGCCCTCGCCGTGGGCACGGCCGCCTACGGCTGGGGGCCCCTGCAGATCCCCACCGGCGGCTCCTTGGCCACCGGCACCGCCACCCAGCGCCTGCTGGTCGTGGTGGCGTACATATTCGTCTCCCAACTGGTCACCGCGGGACTGGCGTTCTGGCTGTCGACCAAGACCGACGCGCCCCTCGGGGCCGTCGGCGGCGCGGTCGGGCTGACCATCGTCGGCAATGTCCTGGACGCGGTGACGGCCCTCGGCCACTGGCGCGACTTCCTGCCCGCGCACTGGCAGTTCGCCTGGGCGGACGCCGTCCAGCCGCACCCCGAGTGGTCCGGCATGATCCAGGGCACGGCGATTTCCATAACGTACGCGCTGGTGCTGTTCGCCCTGGCCTTCCGGGGTTTCGCCCGCAAGGACGTGGTCTCCTAGGTCAACGGAGGATCTCCCACCGGTCTCGACGGGCCATGATCGTGGCCGCTTCGAGATCCATCCGCAATGCCCCGTGTCGCACGTTCCGCCCCCCTCCGCCGTCACAGTCACTGAGAGCCCGGTCCGCACCCCGGTTCTCGGAGGCGTCAGACGACAGAGGGGGCAAGGAAGATGCAGCGGCACCGAACACCACCGTCAAGGCCGGACGGCCCACCGCACCGCCGTACCCGGCGAAGGCTGCACACCGCTCTTCTCGCCCTCACGGCGACGAGCGGCCTGCTGCTGACAGCGTGCAGCGCGAGCGACACCAGCAGCTCCGGTTCCAGCGACCACTCGGACTCCCATCACAGCGCGGGCCTTCCGGCCCCCGGCCCGGCCGGCAGCGCGGCCGCCGGCGAGAACCGCCGCGCGACGGGCGAACCCACCCGCTCGCCGTCCACCGACTACCTCTCCACCTTCGCCCTGGACGTCGACACCGCCTCCTACGGCTACGCCCGCCGCGTCCTCGACGAGGGCCGGCTGCCCGACCCGTCGGACGTACGGCCCGAGGAGTTCATCAACAGCTTCCGTCAGGACTACGAGCGGCCCGACGGCAACGGCTTCACGGTCACCGTCGACGGCGCCCGCACCGACCGTCCACGCTGGTCCCTGGTCCGCGTCGGCCTCGCCACCCGCGCCGCCGAGTCGGACGACGAACGGCCGCCCGCGGCCCTCACCTTCGTCGTCGACGTCTCCGGCTCCATGCAGGAGATCGGCCGCCTCGACCTCGCCAAGAGGTCCCTCGACACGATGACCGACAAGCTGCGCGACGACGACTCGGTCGCCCTGGTCACCTTCAGCGACGAGGCGAAGACCGTCCTGCCGATGACCCGTCTGGGCGACCACCGGGGCAGGGTCCACGACGCGATCGACTCCCTGGAGACCGAGGACTCCACCAATCTCGGCGCGGGCGTCGAGACCGGCTACGCGACCGCCACCGAGGGGCTGCGCAAGGGCGCCACCAACCGTGTCGTCCTCATCTCCGACGGCCTCGCCAACACCGGTGACACCGACGCCGACTCCATCCTGGAGCGTGTGGCGCACGAGCGCCGCGACCACGGCATCACCCTCTTCGGCGTGGGCGTCGGCAGCGACTACGGCGACGCCCTGATGGAACGCCTCGCCGACAAGGGCGACGGCCACACCGCCTACGTGGGCGGCGACGCCGACGCCCGCAAGGTCTTCGTCGACCAGCTCCCGCAGAACATCGACCTCGCCGCCCGGGACGCCAAGGCGCAGGTCGCCTTCGACCCCGAGACGGTCGCCGAGTTCCACCTCGTCGGCTACGAGGACCGCAAGGTCGCCGACGACGACTTCCGCGACGACAACGTCGACGGCGGCGAGGTCGGCCCCGGCCACACCGTCACCGCTCTCTACGCCGTCCGCACCAGGCCCGGCGCCGACGGCCATCTCGCCACCGCGAGCGTCCGCTGGCTCGACCCCGACACCCGCTCCCCGCACGAGGAGAGCGGCCAGTTGGAGACCGGCGCCCTCCACGGGGACCTCTGGGAGGCCCCGAAGAGCTTCCAGGTCACCGCGGTCGCCGCCTACTTCGCCGACTCGCTGCGCACCGGCGACGACCGGTCCGGCGAACTCGACACCAAGACCGGCTCCCTCCCCGGCAACCCCGGCCTCGACCAACTCGGCGAACGAGCCCACGCGTTGGCGGACCAGACCGACGACACCGACGTCCAGCACCTGGCGGACGCCATCGACGAGGCGAGCCTCATGAAGTGAGCACGCCCCATTGACGTTTCCTTACCTGCGAGTAAGTTGGCCTGCCAGTCGCAGTCGACCGGGAGCCGTCATGGGCGTACGCAAGGATCTGAAGCGGGCGAAGAAGCGCGGTGACCTGGCCTCCCGTACCAGGATCGACGTGGTCAGGGACGAGGACGGCGTGGTGCGCGAGGTCCGCACCGCGCCGCTGTCCACCACCCCCACCACCGGCAGCACCGCCGACCTTCCCTTCACCAACGCGGCCGAGGCCCCCGACGCCGTGGTCCTGTGCCGCGGGCGGGACAACGGCTGGCAGCCCGTCACCGCCGCCGCCTTCGCCCGCGAAGTCACCGCCGTCGCCAAGGGGTTGATCGCCGCCGGACTCCAACCGGGCGGCCGGGTCGCCGTGATGTCCCGCACCCGCTACGAGTGGACGGTCCTCGACTTCGCGATCTGGGCCGCCGGCGGCCAGACCGTCCCGGTCTACGCCACCTCCTCCGCCGAGCAGGTCGAGTGGATCGTCCGCGACTCGGGCGCCGTCTTCGTCGTCACCGAGACGCCCGAGAACACGGCCACCGTGACGACCGCCACCGCGGGCCATCAAACGCCGCCCCGCATCTGGGAGTTGAGCCCGACGCCAGTCGCCGCGGCCGGGGGAGCGATCGACGACCTGACCGTCCTCGGCCGGGACCTCCCCGACGAGGAGGTCACCAAGCGCCGTACCGCCCTCACCCCGGACACCATCGCGACGATCTGCTACACCTCCGGCACCACCGGCCGGCCCAAGGGCTGTGTCCTCACCCACGCGAACCTGTACGCCGAGGCCGCCAACATGGTCGAGCTGCTGCACCCGATCTTCAAGGAGGTCACCCGGCAGACCGCCTCCACCCTCCTCTTCCTCCCCCTCGCGCACATCCTCGGCCGCACCCTCCAGATCGCGTGCCTGATGGCCCGGATCGAGATCGGCCACTTCCCGAGCATCAAGCCCGACGAACTCCGGCCCGCCCTCAAGGAGTTCCGTCCGACCTTCCTCGTCGGCGTCCCGTACCTCTTCGAGAAGATCCACGACACCGGCCGCGCGACCGCCGAGAAGATCGGCCGGGGCGCCTCCTTCGACCGCGCGGACCGCGTCGGCGTCCGCTTCGGGCAGGCGTACCTGGACAAGTTCCTGGGGACCGGCAAGGGCCCGAGCCCCGCCCTCTACGCCGCCTGGGCCCTCTACGACCTGCTCGTCTACCGCCGTGTCCGCAAGGAGCTCGGCGGCCGGATGCGATACGCCATCAGCGGCGGCTCCCCACTCGACCGCAACCTCAACCTGTTCTTCTACGGCGCGGGCATCATCGTCTACGAGGGCTACGGCCTGACCGAGACATCGGCGGCCGCCACCATCGTCCCGCCCCTCGAACCCCGCCCCGGCACGGTCGGCCGGCCGGTCCCCGGCACCGCGGTCCGTATCGCCGACGACGGCGAGGTGCTGATCAAGGGCGGCATCGTCTTCGGCGCCTACTGGAACAACCCGGCGGCCACCGACGCCGTACTGCGGGACGAGTGGTTCGCCACCGGCGACCTGGGATCACTGGACGGGGACGGATACCTCACCATCACCGGACGCAAGAAGGACATCCTCGTCACCTCCGGCGGCAAGAACGTCTCCCCGGCCGTCCTGGAGGACCGGATGCGCAGCCGCTCGCCGGTCGGGCAGTGCCTGGTCGTCGGCGACAACCGCCCGTTCGTCGCCGCCCTGATCACCCTCGACCCGGAGGCCGTCGCGCACTGGCTGGCGGTCCGCAAGCTGCCGGCCGACACCCCGATGTCCGAGGTCGCCCAGGACGCGCGCATCCGCGCCGACGTCCAGAAGGCCGTCGACTACGCCAACGAGGCGGTCTCCCGCGCCGAGTCGATCCGGGCGTTCACCCTGGTCGAGGGCGAGTTCACCGAGGACAACGGGATGCTGACCCCGTCGCTGAAGGTCAAGCGGCACGCGGTGCACGCCGCCTACGCGGACGAGATCGAGGCGCTCTACAAGCGCTGAGGGCTCCCCGGGCACAACGGGCTCACCCGGGCACGACAGGCGCGAGCGCACAGCGAAGCGGGCCGCCGATACGCTCGGCGGCCCGCTGCACAGGTTCTGCGATCAGCTGCCCTGGGCGCCGTTGCCGGACAGGACCGGGATGTTGTCCAGGATGTGCGAGAGCGGCTCGTCGCCCTT